>NZ_JANHZQ010000073.1:0-13690 GCF_041414725.1 Alteromonas sp. DY56-G5
GAACACTCCGAATTTCACTATGCCTATTAGATCAAAGCCCCAGACTTTCGTCTAGGGCTTTTTCAACAGTCTGAGGGGGCATTAGCCCCCTTTTATTTTATTAGGTGAAAAAGAACGAAAAAGCAGGCATTATTGATGCCAATGTAAGCAAATCGAAACACACAACATTTAATATTATGACGAGAAAGTCGACAGTAGCTGAAACCTTCTTAAAATACCGCTCAAAGCTAATGCGTGCGGTAGGTTCTATTGTTGGCGCCGACGACATTGAAGACATCGTGCAAGAAGCTTTTATTAAAAGCTACGAAGCAGAGTTAAAACAAGAAATACAGTATGAGCGTACCTATATGCTCAAGACAGCGCGTAATCTAGCGCTGAACCATGTTGCAAAAGCTGAAAACAAAAATAAGCATCAGCTCGATGACATGGATATTTTGCCTTATGAGCTTGTAGGGCACAGTTTAGAAAAAAATGTAGAAAGCAAAGAGCGTTTTATTCATTTTTGCCGAGCGACAGATACACTGTCTGCTGATGTAAAACGCGTATTTTTGCTGAAAAAAGTATATGGCATGCGACAAAAAGAGATTGCAGAGCTTGTGGGGCTAAGCGAAAGCACCGTTGAGAAGCATGTCGCCAAAGGTTTAATGATGTGCTCTAGGTACTTAGCCGAGCTGTCAAAGGACAGTGCATCCCCCCGTGCCACTGCTAACGCGACTCAGGACATAAGCCGTAGTTAACATGAATAATATTCGCCAGTTTTCAAGCAAAGAAGATATCCAAGAGCAAGCATGCTTATGGATAAGCCGTCTCGATCGCGGCTTAAACAGTGACGAAAAGACGGAGCTAGATGCTTGGTTGTCGGAAAGTAATGCGCATCGTCAAGCTTTGCTCGACGCCGCTAGCTTGTGGGACGACATGTCGGTATTAAATGAATTGAGCGGTTTATTCCCGCAGCCTACCTCACGTCAGTCGTCGAAAAAACGCAATATGCCTAAAACAGCGGTTTGGGGCATTGCGGCCACATTTTTAGTGATGGCAATCGCTGTTGGGGTAGTGGTTCAGCGCACGTGGCTAAATAGCACCCCTGAATTCGCAGCGGTAACACAAAAGGTACAAACCGGTGTTGGCGAACAGAAAAACGTGACGTTAGCCGATGGCTCTAAACTTCATCTAAATACAAACTCTGTCGTTACCGTAGACTTCTCATCAACGGCGCGCAATATCGTTTTATTGAAAGGGGAGGCACACTTTGAAGTGGCTCACGACACGTCTCGCCCGTTCTCTGTGACTGCAGGCAACAACACCGTTACCGCCGTTGGAACTGCTTTTAATATGCAATATGTGGATGATAATGCGTTTGAGTTAGTGGTTACCGACGGAAAGGTATTGGTGAAAGATCGCTTTAAGGCTTCATCCTCAAATGAATCGCTCTTCACTAAACGTCCTGTTGCTGAAGAAGGGCTTCTCATGTTCGCAGGTGAAAAAGCCACAGTGCAAGGTAAAGTTGAAGCCCGTGAAAGCATGTCTCAAAATGACATTGACGACGATTTAGCGTGGCAACAAGGTATGATTGTATTTAAAGGTGAACCGCTAGAGGCCGTATTAGCTGAGATTGGGCGCTATACACCCGTTCGCTTTAACATTTCGGATGAAAGTCTGCGCAAGCGACGTGTAGCGGGCTACTTTAAGGTAGGCGATATAGACGGTTTGTTGTCAGCACTTAAGAGCAGCTTTAATATCAATTACGAGAAAGTCACAGAAACAAGTATTGAGCTTAAGCTAGCGAAAAGTTAAATATTTCTGAAAGATAGGTGCTTTCTACTATTCGTAGTTGGCATCAATTTCTTTAATGTGACAATATAATTAAAATAATAAGCACATCGATTTTATATCTTGCAATACAGCAATTTTGCGATAAGCAGGCAAACCAAAAAGGCAATAGAAAAGCTGCATGCCCTAGCGTGTTCGGCCCAATGCCTTTTGCAAAAAAGAATGTGCAAATTCTCCCGTATTTTGTCCCTCTCGGCACTACACATAGCGTCCGGCTTTTTTCTTTTCATAGCACCAGCGCTTCATGCACAAACAGACAGCCCTTCGCAATCACCCGACCAAACCGAACCAAAATTGGGTGCTTACAGCTTTTCAATACCCGCACAAAATGCTAATGAAGCGCTAACCGAACTAGCTAAACAGGCAAATACCACATTGCTTTTTCCTTTTGATTTAGCAAAAAAAGTGAAAACAAACGCATTGGAAGGTACGTTCACACTGAATGAAGCGCTGGCACAGCTTCTTGAAGGAACAGAATTGGCGGTAGTGACTGATGAAAGCGGTGCGGTAAGTATTCGTTCTCGTTCATCGTTAGTGGCGAAGGAAACACAGCCACAAGATACCGAAAAGAAAACAGACGAGGGAGGCAATGGACTTGAAAAAATTGCGGTCGTCGGTACTCGTAACTCGCCTCGAAGTGCTGTTGACTCACCAGTTCCTTTGGATGTGATTGGTTCTGAAACCCTTAACTCACAGGGAAATTCAGACGTGCTTTCTATGTTAAGCGTGATGGTTCCTTCGTTAAACGTAAACGATCAGCCCATCAATGATGCCAGTAGCCTGGTAAGGCCGGCGAACCTTAGAGGCATGTCCTCGGATCACACGCTTTTGCTGCTTAACGGAAAGCGACGCCATCGCTCTGCGGTAATCACGTTTTTAGGCGGAGGTTTATCTGACGGTGCACAAGGGCCTGATATATCGGTTATTCCTGCCTATGCGTTAAAGCAAGTCGAAGTATTGCGAGATGGTGCAGCAGCCCAGTACGGCTCAGACGCCATTGCAGGCGTGATTAACTTCGTACTTAAGGATGCTCGTGAAGGAGGGCATGTTGCGCTGAAAGTTGGCGGATACAGTGAAGGCGACGGCGAACTGTTTCAAGTGCAGTTGAATAAAGGCTTTGTTATTGGAGAAAACGGCTTTTTAAATGCAACGGCAGAGTATCGTCAGCAAAATGGCACGTCGCGCTCTGTACAGCGGATTGATGCGCAGAACTTGATTGACCAAGGGAATGTGTTCATCGCGTCACCGTCCCAAGTATGGGGAGCGCTTGATGTTAACGAAGATATTAAACTTGCGCTAAATGCAGGCGCAGACATTTCGTCTAAATCACAATTTTACAGCTTTGCCACTGCAGCAAGAAGAGAAATAAACGGTGGTTTTTACTTTCGAAATCCGCAAACCCGAGAAGGGGTGTTCAGCCGTACCGACCCAAATACAGGGGAAAGTCGTCTGATTGTAGCCGATCTCGATGGATTGGAAAGTGGAATTGCTTGCCCTTCTATAACCTTGTCCAGCAATAGTGTATTGCTGGACCCCACGTATCAACTTATTGCAGATAACACAACGGCGCTTGGTGCCAACTGTTTTGCTTTCAACGAGTGGTTCCCTGGCGGTTTCACACCAAAATTTGGGGGTACGATAACGGACGCTTCTGTTGCGATGGGCGTTAAACATGAGTTACCTAATGGCTGGGCGATGGATGCCAGTGCGACATTGGGCTACAGTGACATTGAGTACACCATCTCCAATACGGTTAATCCATCGTTAGGGCCACAAACGCCAACGTCGTTTTCGCCCGGTGGTGTGTCGCAAGTAGAGCGAACGCTTAACTTAGATTTTAACAAACTCATTCAAACTATTTTCGACGATCCGGTTAGCATTGCCGTGGGCTTAGAATGGCGCAAAGAAACCTATTTTCAAAAGTCCGGCGATGAAGCGTCATATATTGCAGGCCCTTTCGCTCTAGAGCCGCCACTTGGGTTGAACCAAGGCTTTTCCATCGGTTCCAACGGTTTTCCGGGGTATCAGCCTCAAAGTGCCGGGCACTGGAGCAGAAGCAATTGGGCCGTGTACGCCGATTTGGAATTTTATGTTACCGAAGCATGGCAGTTTGGCGTGGCCACACGTGTAGAGCATTTCAGTGATTTCGGTTCGACATTCGATGGGAAATTGAGTACTCGCTATAAATTAAATGATATTTTTGCATTACGCGGATCTGTAAACACCGGTTTTAAGGCGCCAACAGTAGGGCAGAGTAATGTTATCAACGTAACTACCGCCTACGGTGTTAACGGTTTGGAAGACCAAGCAACGCTGCCTCCAACTGATCTTATCTCACTGCAACTAGGCGCAACTCCACTTACGCCTGAAGAATCGGTGAACTTTAGCCTCGGGCTTGTTATGCAGGCAAGCGAGAACTTTTTTGCGACGCTCGACTATTTCAATATTCGCCTTTCTGATCGCATTAGTACGACATCTGCAATCCCGTTAACCGACGACGACATTAGTGCGCTTATTGCCCAAGGGCGTCCAGATGCGGCGAAATATAATGCTGCAAAGTATTTTACAAATGACTTTGACACAAAAACTCAGGGTGTTGATTTAGTTGTTAACTACAATTTTGCGCTAGCTGATTGGTCAAATTCTTTACTTCTTGCCTTCAACTGGACAGACACACAAGTAGAGCGGGTTACACTTTATCCTGCGCAAGTGGGGGACGAAATACGGCTTCTACCTAATCTAACACAGGCAAGAATTCGCATGCTGGAAGATAACTTGCCTGCTCATCGAGGCAGTATCACGCTGGAGCAATCGAAAGGAAATTGGGCATTTACTTGGCGACTGAACTATTACGGTGAGTTTTATGAAGACCATCTTGATGCGTCCGCAGGCATGGACATATACGGCAATGCGTTAACCACATTCGATGCCCAAGTTGCATGGAAAGTACTGCCTCAAACACAAGTTACCCTCGGCGCCCAAAATCTGTTTGATTCGCTGCCTAATGAAAATCCTTTTCAAGGTGAAGTTGGCGCACTCTACCCACCTACATCGCCTAGCGGTATCAATGGGGCTTTCTATTATGCAGGCATTGAGTACACCTTTAACTAGGGCATGCTTCAGCAAAGCTACGTAGTTAAATGGCGCGCTGCACTCATTGAAAGTAAGGAAATGAGCCTAGCTCTGAGTTTGAAAGGACAACAACCTATCGTTTTAGGTAACGATGTGAATGTTACTTAGGTAATTAAACTAGAATATGACTTAGGTCACTTAAAGGAATAATCGTGATAATAAATATGGTGTTTAAAGTCTAGCCAAGGATGCTAAGAGCGATGACGTTGCGTTTTAAGAATACGCGGGTTGGCTAATTGCCTAGCCAACGTCTTTGAATAGGGACTCATCGACGATAGTTTGGTCAATGATCTGTTGCGCCATGTTGATGCACTTACCGCATTGTGAGCCAAGCTCTAAATGTTGACGTAACTCTCGCATATTTCCCACACCGTTTTCTTCAACCGCTGCGCGAATGCTTTTATCAGTTACCCCATAGCACATGCAAACAAACATTAAACGTACTCCAAATGAATCTGTAAATGATAATAATTGTTATTCTTTGCTTTAGCAAGTGGATAATGACAAATTTAATACAAGGTAATTGAAGAAAGACTGAACAGTGTGGGGGGATGTTAAGCGGTTATTGGTATGATCAGTAAAAAAACTCGTTGTTTAATATTGTTATTTCCATATTCGTACCTATTTTCTTTGAAGGAAATTTCTTATCAAAGTGGTTACGCAACGTAATCACTTCTATTATTACAATCCAAATATAAATGGAGAGACTCATGAGTGTATTAGTTGGCCGTCCAGCACCTGACTTTACTGCAGCAGCGGTACTTGGTAGTGGTGAAATTGTTGACACTTTCACACTAAGTGAAGCAATCAAGGGCAAGAAAGCTGTTGTATTCTTCTACCCACTAGATTTTACGTTTGTTTGCCCGTCAGAGCTTATCGCCTTTGACAAGCGTTTCGACGAGTTCAAAAAGCGTGGTGTTGAAGTGATCGGTGTTTCAATCGACTCTCAGTTCTCACACAATGCGTGGAGAAACACTCCGGTAAATCAAGGTGGTATTGGTCCGGTTAAGTACACCCTTGTTGCCGACGTTAAGCACGACATCTGCCAGGCATACGATGTTGAGCACCCAGAAGATGGCGTTGCGTTCCGTGGTTCATTCCTAATTGACGAAGAAGGTATGGTACGTCATCAGGTAATCAATGACCTTCCACTTGGCCGTAACGTTGATGAAATGCTACGCATGGTTGATGCACTAGCATTCCACCAAGAGCATGGTGAAGTTTGCCCAGCGGGTTGGACTGAAGGTAAAGCTGGTATGGATGCGTCGCCTGAAGGTGTTGCTAAGTACCTATCTGAAGAAGCAGACAAGCTATAAGCTAAACTGTTTAAAGATTATAAAAAAACAGCGCCTTTTGGCGCTGTTTTTGTTTATATCAGTTTGAATAAAACTACTCTTTATTTTCTACAGGCCATCCGCCTAGCGCTTTATAGCGATTTACCATATAGCAAAATAGCTCGGTGGTCTTTTGGGCGTCATACAGCGCACTGTGCGCTTCACTTTGGTCAAATGCGATCCCCGCTGCACGGCATGCTTTTACCAAAACCGTTTGGCCTAAGGCCAATCCAGCAAGGCTGGTGGTGTCAAATGAAACAAACGGATGGAACGGCGTGCGTTTTATATTGCAGCGTTCTATCGCGGCATTGACGAAACTCTGATCGAACGTTGCATTGTGAGCAACAATAACTGAACGTTGGCAGTCTGCATTTTTTTGCGCCTTGCGGATGCCTTTACATAATTCCTTCATGGCTTCGCTTTCTTCAATAGCCCCTCGCAATGCACAATTAGGATCGATGCCATTAAATTCTAAGGCTGCTGGCTCTAGGTTAGCGCCCTCAAAGGGGTCAATGTGATAATGAAAAGTTTGATCAGGATGAAGTATACCGTTTTCATCCATTTTCACCGTTACCGCGGCTAATTCTAACAGGGCGTCAGTGCCTGCATTAAATCCGGCTGTTTCAACGTCGATAACAACGGGAAAGTAACCTCGAAAGCGCTGGGAGAGAAGGGGCGGGTTGGCAGACATAAACACTCTTGTAAGACTCGATTGCGTTAATTGGTTGGTGACTAAAATGCGTACCAACCTGCGAAGCATATTGCGTAAAAGAATTATCGCAAGGATACTCTCGAGTTGCCAGTTGCAATTTATAAACTGTTAAATCAGGGGGCTAGCAAAAGTACAAAACGCGAATGGTATTAAACGCTAAACTTTTCTACAATTTGGACGATAATCAAATTAAGCGTGAAAAAATCATTAGGCACATTTCTTCTTTTTGTGTGAGCTAATTTGATTCATTATGTTCGGTAATTTGTGCACGTAGTGTTGTCTTTTACCTGTGTTAGTCTGATTTTCGTTATGGTGTCGAAATGGTGTCGAAATTAAAATACATCGCTTTATTGGGGATGCTGGGGTCATTGTCTTCCCACGCTGCCATGCGGCAATATTCTGCAACCATAGAAAGCTCCAACTGGCGAATAGACAAAGACACGCGACTTCAGTGTACCTTGAACCACGAACTACCCGGTTATGGCGAAGCCATGTTCACGAGCTCAGCGTCGAAGCAGCTTAATATGGAATTCGAACTGGACATGTATTTGCTGCCAAGCAAATTTGATATGGCCGCTGTTTATTCTGTACCACCTAAATGGATGCCAGGCGTTGCGCCTAAAACCATTGCCGACATGTCTATTCGTAAACAGTACAATGGCGACCTTCCGCAGGATGCGGCTTGGACTATGTTGTCTGAATTAGAAAAAGGCTTTTGGCCCACAATCTATTACCAAGATTGGTATAACAAATACGACCAAGTAAGTGTGGCATTAAACGCTAGCAACTTCTCTGGTGTGTATCGTGAATTTGTGAAGTGTGTATCGAACTTATTGCCCTTCGGCTTTGATGACATTGCCTACACGGTATTGTCGTATCAAAACAACAGTACAGAGCTAACCAAATATTCGCAGAAGCGCTTAACCATGATAGGTGAATACTTAAAAGAAGACAGCGAGCTTGAGCTTGTGCTTCTTGATGGTTACACCGATAGCTACGGCGGTCGCTATAATAATGAACAGTTGTCTATTCGACGTGCTAACGAAGTAAAAAGCTATTTGACGACGCTAGGTGTACCTGAAGATCGAATTCAGTTGACAGGCCACGGTGAGAAACGCCATATTGCGCCAAACGATACACGAGAAAGCCGCGCCCAAAACAGACGCGTGGTGGTGCGACTTTCAAAATCCTAGGCGCTAATTGTCGCGCCTACACTCGCTTTAAAATGCGTTAGTTTAATTTTTCTCGCCACCTTAATACCGGTACTAAATGATCGGTGAAAACACCGTCAGCACCTACCACCTTGTCTAAAACTTCCAAGACTTGTTCTGAACTCATACCTGCTGGTAGTGCATCATGTCGGTAGGTGTAGGGGTGGATTGTCAGGTTATTTTCGTGGGCGTAGGCAATCCATGCCGCGGCTTCTATTTTTCCCTGAGTCATCGCTTCATTATCGAGTAAGTGGCCTAACCAAGGGCCTATGCCATCGGCATACAACGCAACCTGCTGCATGCCTTCCTGAGTGCGCAGCCAGTTATAATCTGTGTCGCTTTCGCCCCAGTCGTTTTCGCCAATCAGCATCACAACTTTGCCTTTATAGCCCAGGGTTTCACGAACGCGCTTAACTTCGTTAAAATCGAAGCATTGCAGGTAGCTATTACCGCTCTCTCCACCAAACCCGTAAGCATTTAAGGCATCTACAACGATTTTACTGGCATCAACGCCTTCTTTAATGTGAAAGGCAGGGGACTTTACTTCAGGATAAACCCCTACAGACGTTCCAAATTGGCGATTTAGCTCGCTGATTAGCTCAAAGTGTTCATTTAACGTGGCCACTTTAAAATTAGCATGCGTGCCGCGGTACCTATCTTTAAAAACTTGCTTCCCGTCACTGTTAGCGCGCTCGTGTACCCGCAGTTGTCGCAGTTCTTCAAGAGTAAAATCACGCGCGTAATAGCGGCCGTCATCGCGATGGCGTGCAGGAAACACATCTTCTACATTGGTGACCGTTTCTAAGTGGATGTCGTGTAGCACAACGGGTATGTCGTCTTTGGTGATAACAACATCTTGCTCAATAAAATCAGGGCCCAGAGAAAAGGCGAGGGTAGCTGCTTCAAGGGTATGCTCAGGTAAATAGCCCGACGCGCCGCGATGGGCTATCACGGTAAAGTGCGTTTCAACATTTTCTTTTGTGTCAGCGTGTGTTTGCGCACTCTCGTTATTTGCAGCCATGGCCGAAAACGCACTGCCAGCAGCAACTGCACCGGTAAAAGCGATAAAAAACGCTGGCAGAATAGCGGCCAGTTTTGCTTTTGGCTGACTGCGCAAGCCTATATTGTGCGCTGCTCGAGGCTTCCGACTTATCGCTGTTCTAGCTTGGCTTTTGTTTTTATCATTTTGCGAAAATAATAAGCGGTTACCTAGCATGTCATATCACTCCATGTGGTTTTTATCGTTTTTTCCAGAGCCGCACGTTTTTAAGTTGATAGTTTGGCGACTTAAGCGTTCAAATCGCTTTGACTACGCTGGCTGCATCTTCAGTTCTTGTTTTTGAGCCATTTCATAGCGAAATGGATTTATTTTGTATGAGTTCTATTGCATACCCATCGGGGTCGCGAACAAAAGCAATAACTGTGGAACCGCCTTTTACTGGCCCCGGTTTACGATATACATCAGCGCCGTTTGTTTCTAAGTTTTCACAAAACTGATAGATATCATCGACCTCAATCGCAATATGACCATACGCGTTACCTTTATCGTAGGTGTTGTCGCCCCAGTTATAGGTAAGCTCTAAAACGGTACTCTCGGTTTCATCGCCATATCCCACGAAAGCTAGCGTGTATTCATACTCTTTGTTTTCAGACTGGCGAAGAAGGCGCATGCCCATGAGTGAGGTATAAAAGTGAAGAGAGGCCTCTAAGTTTTCAACTCGAAGCATGGTGTGAAGCATTCGCATAAGAGATTCCTTTTTTGAGCCATCGGAATTACTCGATGGCACACTGCACTGTGATTGCGTGTTGGCCGTTACTTTTTGTACACATAAATACGATGAGTACTTTATTTGAGTAAACGCAAACGACACGCTTTTATGTTAATTAGGAAATGTTAACGCTTTAAGACAATATTACAATTCTAGTTAAACGTACTATACCTGCGGTAACACGCCGCGATTACGAACATTTTAAGTCTCGCTGAGTGGGTAATTATCTATGCGGACTGGTATTAATAGCCCCATAGGCCGATATTATCAATTTTAAGACGGCGAGGTTGGCTCAATAGGTAAACCACCATGTTGCCTAAGTCTTCATTTTGAATCAGGCCATCGTCCACTTTCTCTGTTTCTGCTTTCTGCGACTGTATCAGTGCAGGGTTTAGGGAATGAACGTGAATACCGTAGGGGCGAACCTCTTCTTGCAACGCTTTTCCAAGCCCCACCATCGCAAATTTTGATGCACAGTAAACGCCTGCATTGGCATAGCCGTTCAATGCCGCCTGAGAAGCGATGTTGATAATGTAGCCTTCCTTGTTGTTAATCATGTGAGGTACGACCTCTTTGCACATGAGAAAAGTCCCTTTTACGTTAGTATCCATTACTTCGTCCCAATCTTCTTCACTGGTTTCCCAGATAAGGGTCTCCTTACCAAAGCCACTGTTATTAATTAGGACGTGTAGCTCGCCAAATGTATCTTTGACCTTTCTAACAAAACTGGCAACATCAGCGCTTTTCGATACATCACAAACTTGGCCAATGACATTACCTGGGAATAGGGCGTCGAACTGCTCTACAGTCTGCTTGACCGCAGTTTCAGTGCGCCCACAAATGGCTACGTTCATTCCTGCTTCTAGTAGAAAGCGAGCGAGAGTTTTACCTAGCCCTTTTCCGCCTCCAGTAACAATGGCTGTTTTACCTGCTAACGCATACGTGTCTGTCATAATTTAAACCTATAGCAAAAAAGCAAGGTTAACCTAGCTTTCAAGTGCCTTGAACAAACATACGTATTCAGCTTCGCCAAAAAAATTTGTAAAAAAGTTGTGTTTTGGTTAAAAAATAAACTGAAAACTAGTGGACATTGCTCGCGATTACCTGTACCTTTCGCATCGCTCTAGATATGTTATTTGCTTTACCTAATACTGCGCTGTACCTCTTTTTTAAATCCTTCAAATTGAAGTTTTATATAGATATACAACTGCTTTACTAGCTTGGAGATGTCTATAGCTATTCGGTGGTTTTCCACCATCACATCAATTTTTTTAAAAGGTTTTTATTATGTCTAATTCTGTAAACGGTACAGTTAAGTGGTTCAACGAAGAAAAAGGTTTTGGTTTCATCACTCCTGAAGCTGGCGGCAAAGACGTATTCGTACACTTCCGTTCAATTGCTTCTGACGGTTTCAAAACGTTGAAAGAAGGCCAAGAAGTTAGCTTCGAAGTTGAACAAGGCCAAAAAGGTCCTCAAGCCGCTAACGTAGTAGTTCGATAAGACCTCTATGCTTATCTAAGGTCATTTCTCTTTTCTGAAGTGACCTCAAAAAAGTGGGCTCTTTCTGAAACGCTATGTTCACGCTAGAGCCTAATTATCGTTTTTCGATTTCTTTACCCAACCTGCGAGGAATTCAAAACAAACAACATTAATAAAGAAGTATTTACTATGCAATTTCAAGATTCTATCTCTACCTTTAATAGCGCCATGTCAGGTGCGTTAATCTCAAATATCTCCATAAATAAAACAACCGTTGCTTTTAAACATGCGAATACGTATCGGCATGTAGAGCTGCCATCAAGGCAAGAGGCGAAGCGATTTGTTGCCCAGCTTATTCAAGCGCAATAAAGCCTGAGTATTTCGGACGAGGTATATTTACCAATCCACATAGATCATTGCCTACTCAGAAGGCGCTGGCAAGTTTGCTAGCGGAGCGTGGGAATGCAGAATGGGTATTAGCAGAGGCGAGGGTAAGCATTGGCCAGCACGAGATGCACTGACCAATGTTTGATGATTACTAACGTGTAACTACTGTTTAGCTTTTAAGTCAACGTCCGAATCGGCTAACAAGTATATACTTGCTGCGTAGGCTGCAATGTTTTGCGCAAGCTCATCGGGGTCAATTTTATCTAAGGTATCATCTGGCGTATGGTGAAGATCAAAGTAATCTCTACCGTTTTGATTTAACCTAATCGTTGGTACGCCTTTCGCTGCTAGCGGAATAATGTCAGGGCCGCCGCCAGCAATGTCTGAACCGCCACGCACTATACCTAGCGGTGATAAAATCTTCGCGATTTCATCGACTAGCACAGTCGCTTCGGGATTCACATTTGACACTACTTGCCAGATAGTTTGCGCACCAAAGTCAGACTCTGTGGCCAGAACGTGATTTTCAAGGTTCTTTTCGTGTTGTTTAGCGTAAGCAAAGGCACCTAATAAGCCCACTTCCTCAGCGCCAAACATGACCACACGAATGGTGCGTTTTGGGCGCTCTGGTAAAGAAGCAATCAACGCAGCCGCTGCCGTGGTAATAGCAACGCCTGCGCCGTCATCAACTGCACCCGTTCCTAAATCCCAGCTGTCTAGGTGGCCGCCAATAAGGATAATTTCTTCGGGCTTCTCACTGCCCACTAAATCCAGTATTACGTTGCCGCTGTTTACTTCGCCTTTCCATTTCGATTCAGAGTGAAGCGACAATGACAGCGGTTTACCTAAGTTATGTAAACGTCGTAAATGGTCTGCGTCTGGGTTTGAGATAGCGACTACGGGGATATCTGCCCAATTATCGCCGTCTGAGCTCATCATGCCTGAGTGAGGGAAACGATGAGAGTCTGAACCTACTGAGCGCACGACCAGCGCTTCAGCGCCGCCGCGTTGAGCATGTTGCCAACCAATACGGCGACGTTGGTTCGCTTGACCATAGCCTGCACCTGTTTGGCTTTTAACCATGGCGTCGCCGTCTACAAATGCAATTTTGCCTTTAAGGGCACCATCTTTAACTGCGGTTAGCGCGTGAATATCTCTGAAATAAACGATGTCTGCATTGATCTCGCTTTCAGAAGGCGCAGCGCCGCCAAGGGCTGTGCCGTAAAGCGGCTGGGCATAAGGCGCCGTGAGTGAAATGTGTAGGTGGCCTCTATCCCAAAATGGCATAGTGAATTCTTCTATGCTGACTTTATCAAAACCTAGGCGCTCTCCTACCACCACGCCCCAATCTCTAGCTCGCTTTTCTGCTTCAGAGCCGCCCAGGCGAGGGCCAATCTCAGTGGTTAGTGATTCAACAATGCTATAGCCTAAATCACTTTTCAGGGCTTTTTGAATTAGTGCTTCCGCATTTTTCTTTTGCTCGTCAGTAATGGGGGAAGTTTCTGCAAAAACACCAAAACTGCATGCACTTACTAATGCACCAAACGCCAGCCTTCTAGCGATAGTATTCAATCGAGACATGTGTTCTCCATGGATTTATTTTTATATTTCTTTTTTATTTGCGCGAGCAAAACTCTAACCCATCCATCATAGCCAATTTGGTTGTCCCTTTCGAGGCAAACCACAAGCGTAAGTCGTGTGTTAGTCGCAAAATTCCTCTTGAGAGAAAATAAATGGAGAATAAAAAAGGAGCCTAAGGCTCCTCAGATTGATGATAAACCCCTCTTTTTTCGGAGGGGTTTATTTTTTCTAGCAGCCGAAGGCTGCGATCGCGAT
>NZ_JANHZQ010000074.1:0-11365 GCF_041414725.1 Alteromonas sp. DY56-G5
CCACCTCCGCAGCCATTTATTGGTGTGGTCTACAGAGGATTATGTCTTTTTAGAGGGGAAAATCCCTAGAACCCCAATTTGGTATGTGGTGGAGATCAAAAAAGTTTTCGGCCACCTGTTCCTTGTCACGGATAATTGCTGCTGGAACAAGTCAATGCTTCCATTCAACTCATTGGGCGTACAACGATAAAATGACTTTACGATTTTTTTGCAGAGTTCTACCAAGAAACTGTTGAAAAACACTTGCTGACAATAGGTTATCTTAATATAGATTAACGTTACCTGTCTCAATCAATGTTCCGAGATCGATGAAATAATTAGAACCAGCATAAAAGTGTTATTCAATTGATACTAGGGAAGATGCAAATAAGTTCCTAACGTGAGATCATGACTGCATGTTAAGTTACATTCTCTACTGCTCGTGAGCCAACAGTTAATTATTGCCAGTAGTCAGCTAAAGCAAGCGCTGATAGCCCTATAAAGAGGTTTTCCTATCACGGATAGACAACTTATTACCGTGCTCACAATTGATAGAAGTGATTGAACTTTTGTATCCTAAAGCTGATATTAATCGCCTTATTCATATGCAGAAAAATAAGTGAAGCAGAGAGTATCTATAACCGCGGGGCGAGAGTCACTTATCGACCAGCGCTTGAGTGGCGCTTAAGTTGAAATCGCTGAAGTTAGTTTGTGCCTCAACGATTTAAACAGAATATCTGATTTCTCTTTCAAGTTACCGATGAATTTATATTTATCGGGTGTGTTTATTTATATAGCTCCTCAAGCCTCCTCAATTTTTTGTATTTCTGGTTAGCCCCCGTTATAACGTTAATGGAACTGGACAAAAGGGAAGTATTGTGGCGGCTACTTAAAGCGTTCAAGTTCTACCGCAGTATCTGAATTATGGAGTTGGAGACGCGCCCAAAAATTTGCATGGTTGTAGGCTATCTTTCTCATCATGACTATTTCTTAAATTCTGCCGATGAACGGGCTATTCTAATCACAAATCAGCCTCAACTGTTTACCAATTCGCGAAAATCCATTATTCTCCATATTGGTTATGTTTAATGCTTAAGAAATGTTTAAATCCATATCAAAAGTAATATTAGTGTTTACAGTGCTATCTGCCCTCGTCGGGCAAGCGATGGCTGTAGATACTATGAGTTTTGAAATGGCTATTGACAACAAACATTACAATAGTAATTCTGAATCGAATTGCTCTACGAACATGAGCCATGGTATGAGAGTAGATTCTATAAGTTCCGAAAACGCTAGTATTAAAGATTGTTGCAACACTTCGGAATGCACATGCCCACCAGGTGGTTGTACTCATGCTCCCGTCCTTATAGCTTCCATGATGACTGTTCAACACCCAGTGGTGCCGGACGCTTCATTTGGCTTGTTCTTCCAACAGCCAGTTTCAGTAACATCCTCACTTTTTCGCCCACCGATATTTGCCTAACACGGGGTCAGTGCGTCCAAATTTAACGCACAATTTGTTTCAGTTCCTGTTTATTATCTAGGTGCTAGCGTACCTATATGTGCCAGCTTTGTCTGGAGGCAAAAATGTTAAAAAAAATCATCTATCAAGCTGCGGTATTACTGCTAATTCTACCTAGCATTGCCATGGCAAATATCCACCATGGCGCAAACGACGTCTTCGAATTATTAGTTTATAAATCACCATCGTGTGGATGTTGCAAAAAGTGGATAACCCATCTAGAAAACCAAGGGTTTCAACTACGTACAAAGGACTTTCATAACTTGAGCGACATCAAGAACGAATACGGAATTTCGCCAAATCTTCGCTCTTGCCATACCGCTGTTACAGAAAACGGCTTTGTATTTGAAGGCCATGTCCCTTCTAAGTTTATAAAACGATTCTTGTTAGAAGAACATCCAAAGGCTATCGGGTTATCTGTTCCAGCTATGCCAGTAGGTTCACCCGGAATGGAAGTAGCAGAGCAGTTTATGCCTTATACCGTTTTCATTATATATCAAGATGGGAGCTACGAACCTTACGCGAAAGTAGAAAGCTACGACAGTCAATTCGATTGAAGTCAAAGTTAAACAAATAAATGCGCACTTTTGACAATCAAAGCAATTTTAATTTTTAAAAACCGAATATTAACCAAAGATAGAGGTAATCATGAAAGCACTTGTTAAATCATTTGCAATATTTAGTGTACTGCTAAGCAGCGTGGCATTAGCACATGAGGCTATAGAAATTAAATCTAGCACACCAAGCAAAAATGCAATGTTGATGGAGGCCCCAATGGAACTATCAGTCAGCTTTACCAAGGGAGTTAGATTAATAAAAGTAGTTTTAAAAGACAGTGAAGGTGCAAAAGTTGATTTTGGCTTTGAACCTCCGAAAGAGGTTGCAACGGATTATTCTTGGACCTTACCTAAATTACGTCCAGGTTCATACAATGTTGAGTTCATCATGCTTGGCTCCGATGGGCACAAGATGAAAGATAGTTTTGGATTTATGGTGCACTAAAAAGGGGATTCAGCTGTGGAAATGTATATCTGGAACACTGTAATTGTAGTGACAAAGCTAATGTTTTATTTAGGTTTCGCGGCCACAGCTGGATATACATTTTTCTGGCGAGATATTAACGACAGTAGGACAAGTTATACAACGCCATCTTATAGCGCTGTATGGGTAAAGGTTTGTGTCTTTGTTGCGTTTATTTCTAATGCAGTGTGGTTTATCGCGAACACTGGAGCGATGGTAGAAGAGGGAATTCAAGGCGCACTTGACCCCTTTATGCTTAAGATAATGTTGAGTTCTCCTATCGGTGAAGTCACCTTGTATCGTGCGGGGGGGTTAGCCGTAGCTTTAATAACTATCTACTTATTGAAATTTAAACCTCTTAAACCTTTCCTAAGGTTAAAGTCTTGCTTACTTGTGCTGTGTCTATTCACTCTCTCGTACACATTTACTTTAACCGGCCACGTTTCTGAATTAGGAAGTATTGCTCGAATACTACTTATGGTTCACGTATTTGTTATGGCTTGGTGGTTTGGTGCATTGATTCCGTTAAAGCTCTCCTGCCATTACCAGAGCTACGAAAAGCTTTATAAATTAATGGATAGGTTTGGTACGCAGGCGGCCGTATTGGTTACCTTATTATTATCTGCAGGCATTTGGCTAGCTATTCAATTGGTAGGTAGTTTTGAAGGGTTATTTAGCTCCATATATGGGCAAACTCTTCTTGTTAAAATGTTCCTTGTAACTAGCATTCTAGCTATTGCTATACGGCACAAACTGAAATTAGTCCCAAAACTTAAAAGTGGCTCGGGAAGCGAAGCACTCTCAAAATCCATTTCATTAGAGTTAACAATAGCAGTTGCTATTTTAATCATTACTTCTGGGCTTACGAGTATTGTAGGTCCCGAAAGATAAAACTTAGAAGAGAAATTCAAATGAAAATTAAATTATTAGTCTTACTATTTATCATGCCCGTAATCATGAGTTTTGCTGCTAGTGCCCATGAAAAAGAACATCATGAGAAAGGTATGTTTAGTGGGTTAGATACGCCTGCAGCTAAAATAGTTATTGCATTCCATCACGCGCTTAATACGGGAGACAAAATCACTGCGAAGAGCCTACTGGCGGATGATGTGACTATTTATGAAGGAGGCGGAGTTGAGAGGAGCGCAGATGAATATGCTCAACATCATATGAATTCAGATATGGAATATCTATCGTCAGTGACAAATAAAGCGTTGGAGCATCAAGTCAAAGTTCTGGGCAACACAGCAATCTCCGCATCGCGGTTTCTGGTCAATGGGATGTTTAAGGGGGAAGAGAGAGACTACCAAAGTATGGAAACAATTGTCTTAATCAACACCGAAGGAGAGTGGAAAATCAAACATATTCATTGGTCAAATTGATTCGATTAACTACCCGAGAGAGCTCGTATGAAAAAATTTTTAATCATAATCATTTCGTCTTTGTTATCTTTTTTCACTTTCGCTCATGATAACAATGCAACTGATAAAGATCAGATAAAAGACATTATAAAGCAAATTGAATATGGCTGGGAGAATGGAGACGGTGCCCCCTTTAAAAAGCACTTTTTCGACTTTAAAGGCGCAAGATACTTTGAATCTGGCGGACAGAATGTAGGGTTAAGTGACTTGATAGAGCATCATGTTGAACCAGAAAAGGATGCCTTAGTTTTCTTAAGTTTAGATTTTTCTAACATTCAAACTCATGTAGAAGATGATTTTGCTTGGACACTCGTTGATACAACCGTTCAAGGAAAGGTTAGGAAGTCTGGAGAAACTTTCAACAAAACGGGGTTTCAAACCTTTCTTTTTAAAAAAGTTAACGGTGAGTGGCTGATAGTTCACACGCATTCCTCTAGTAGAAATCGTGCAAAAGACTAGCGAAATAAATGTATTGAAAGCTACTTTGGTAATATCAACGGTAGCTTTCCAGTTTGCTCAATATCAGAACCATCTCGGCTATCCTATTGTCAAAATGCCTTACACTTCATATTGGCACGAACTAAGCTTCCCGCCAGCCAATGAACCCTTGGTATTCGTTTTTGCACAGATTTTTAATCAACATCGAATCCTTAAACACTTGTCCTCCCAACCTACATTTTGTTCCACATACGCTATTCTCAAAAGGTGCAGAGAAATATGAAAATCGTTTATTTTGGAAACGACTTATTCTCGAATTGTTTGTTACTTCTAATTAAAAATAGATTGAACATTGAACGCGTTTTTATAAACGATGTTCAGGAAAATGCGAGCTTCATCAAACGAATTTGTCGTAAATACAATATTGTTTATTCCACTGAAAAACCAAGTATCGTGACTCTTAAAGGATATTTAAATGACGAACAGACAGTCTTTGTTGTAGCCGATTACGGATACAAAGTACCCACAAACGAAATAAAATATGCGATTAATATCCACCCATCTTTACTACCCAAAAGTAGAGGCCCAACCCCACTCACCTACATTATCGACAACCCTGAGAACGCGGGTGTTAGCATTCATAAACTCACTGAGAAACTTGATGCAGGTAGCATCCTAATCCAAGAGAAATTTGAGGTCGAAAACAATGAAACGATTTCATCATTGATGGTCAAGTCTCAGTTACTCGCAGAAACTCTGTTAGAAGAATTACTTAATAACTTTAATGAGCTTTATAATAACGCCACACCTCAATTGGAAAAGCTAGCGTCATTCCAAAGTCTACCTCCAGTAAAAAGAAGGTTTGTAAATTGGGATCAAAACACCGCTCAATTTAGTCATGCCCTTCGACAGTATGGGCACTTTGGGATTCTTATTTCGTTAGATAACGCGTTATATATCGCAAATGATGTCGAAGTCACAACTTTCAGTCACGATTTCACGTGCGGTAGCATAATCTTTGAGGATGCACTAATTAAAAGCATTGCTATAAATGATGGCTATGTTGTACTTTCTAAGCGTAGTTTAAGGCTATATGAATCAAGAGTACTAAACTAGTTGATTACGGCTTTAATGTTTAAAGGTCCTAAGCACTTTTTTGTGTTGTGTTGATCTACGTCAAAGTAAGAATAACGGAATACCGCTACTATTCCCTTACTCACTGATGGAGTTTATTGTGTCAGGCATTTATAAGTGGTTTAAATTAGTACTAATAGCTGCGCTGCTTTCACAGCACGGCTTTGCTATGACGAACCCAATTAAATGTGATGGTCACGACACATCAGAATCTCATATGTCCTCAAATGATTCCTTATCAAGCGTAGAACATACTACTTTAAATAATCACACACTTCATTCAGAAAAGAACCAGGATGTACAGCACTGCGAAGGAAATGATCAATCGATATGCGCGTGCTGTATAGGTGCTTACTGTGCAACTTCTTTAACCCAATTTTGTATACTTTCAAATATTGAAATTCTGATAAGTGAAAACATTAAGCAAAGCTCATTTTCAGATATAAATATTACCCCTTTAATTGGTATACACTCTCCTCCCTTCCACCCTCCGATTAAGAGCTACACATAAACTCAGTGAGGCTTTTCTCTAAGTTTTCTTTACTAATCAATTGCAATCAAAGAATGTCTTAGACGATCAACTGCTTAATTAATATACATTAAGACACTGTTTGCTATCAGTAAACGAACAGCAAGTATTATCCGCCTCACTTAAAAACGCATTACATCTTAGAACCGAAAGTTTCACGAGTTACATGCCTATTGACCTGCGTCCCACACACAGGTTTAGCCTTTAGGTATAAGTAAAATTTTAGGTTAAAGACATCGGAACAACTATGAAAGTAAGAGAGATCGCAAGCGCCTTGGCTACAACGCCAGATACTGTTCGCTATTACACGCGCTTGCAGTTAATAACGCCGGCAAAATCTGACAATGGTTATAAATTCTATTCAACGAAAGATGCTTCCAGGTTGCGGTTTATATTAAGTGCAAGGCATTTAGGTTTTTCAGTTGAAGATATCAAGCAAATTCTCAGAGAAGCAGATAATGGAAAGACCGCTTGTCCCCTAGTTAGAACCTTAATTGCAAGAAGGCTAGCAGAAACAGAAAGACAATTTAAGGCAATGTTGTTACTCAGGCAAAATATGATGCTGGCAGTAAGGAAATGGGGAGCAATGGGTGACAAAGCCCCATCCTCACACGTGGTCTGTCATTTAATAGAAGAGTTTGAACACACCGTCCTGGAGGAAAACATAAATGACAGAACTTAATGCAGGTGTTTCTTCAGAAAAATTGTTGTCCGTCAAAAAACAAGTCTTCTAAAAATAGGAAAAAAGGAGAGCACTATGAGTGCAGAAGTAACACAGCGACAATTAGTGATAGAAGGCGCCGGATGTGCCAGTTGCGTTGGAAAAATAGAAGCTGCCTTGAAGCAGACGCCGGGAGTGCAGAATGCCGAAATGAACTTTGCAGACAGAACAGTACTTGTATCGGGTACAGCGGATTCTCAATTATTGGTTCAAGCAGTAGAGTCCGTTGGTTACAACGCAAAGCCTTTCGAAGATAAGCCTGACACTGATGTAGTCGATGAAAAAGAAGCAGCGGATAGGACCTATTACAAAAAGCTGATGCGAGATACTTTCATTGCGCTTTCGCTAGGTATCCCTCTAATGACTTATAGCATTGTTGTCGACGAAATGACGGTCGAGACTAATGTCGAGAGGTTGTTGTGGCTAGCAGTTGGCCTACTGACGCTGGGTGTAATGTTCTTTTCCGGCCGGCATTTTTACATCGGTGCGTGGAAGAGCTTTAAAAATCATTCTGCCAATATGGATACACTCATTGCACTTGGTACAGGCACAGCATGGTTCTATTCGATGTTGGTAGTGTTGGTACCTGAAGCAGTGCCGTTAATGGCAAGGCACGTTTATTTTGAAGCTACAGCTATGATCATTGGTCTAATTGATCTGGGGCTTGCCTTAGAACTAAAAGCCCGCGGAAAAACCTCAGAAGCAATCAAACGTTTAATTGGATTACAAGCGAAAACAGCCACGGTTATTCGCGACAATAAAGAGGTCCAGGTCGCTATCGAGCAAGTGCTTTTTAACGATGTCATCAAAGTCAGGCCTGGAGAAAAAGTGCCTGTTGATGGTGTGGTTGTTGAAGGCCATACGTCAATCGACGAGTCAATGCTAACCGGGGAACCGATGCCAGTTGAAAAATCACATGACGATGAAGTCGTTGCTGGAACTCTCAACAAGTCAGGAATGTTTCTATTTAAAGCAACTCGAGTAGGTAAAGACACGGCACTGGCGCAAATCATTGCAATGGTTAAACGCGCACAAAATTCAAAGCCGCCTATTGGGCGCTTGGCCGACGTGATATCCGCTTACTTTGTTCCTGTGGTCATGATTATATCTGTGCTCAGTGCGCTAGCATGGCTGAACTTTGGGCCTGAGCCCGCACTGGCATTTGCCATAGTTTCGGCCACCACTGTATTGATCATTGCTTGTCCATGTGCATTGGGCCTAGCCACGCCGATGTCAGTTATGGTGGGGGTTGGAAAGGCTGCTGAAGCCGGCGTGCTAATTCGCAACGGCGAAGCGCTACAAACGGCATCAAAAATCAGTGTGATGATACTGGATAAAACCGGAACGATTACGGAAGGTACACCCAAGGTCACTGACATAATTTTAGCCAATTTCAGTGATGAAAAGACAGTGCTGCAATTGGCAGCTAGTCTGGAAAATGGTTCAGAGCACCCATTAGCAATGGCGATAGTAGAAAGTGCCCACGACCAGGGCATTGAGCTGCTGAAAACCGAAGAGTTTAATGCGATTACCGGTATGGGGGTTGAAGGCCGTTGTGAAGGAAAGGCCTTATTGTTTGGTAACAGCAAGCTTATGGCTTCAAAAGGGGTGGGCATAGGTAATTATTCAGAGAAAGCACAAACACTGGCCAAAGACGCCAAAACTCCCATGTATTTCGCTGTAGATGGACAACTTGCTGCCATCATAGCGGTTGCCGACCCGATAAAACCTGACTCTGTTTCTGCCATCAAGCGTCTTCAGGCTAATGATATCCGGGTCATCATGTTAACGGGGGACAACAAAGAAACTGCTGCTGCAGTGGCAAAGAAAGCGGCAATAAGCGAGTTTTTTGCTGAAGTATTGCCCGAAGATAAGGCCAACAAAGTACATGAATTACAGCAGCAGAGAGAAGTAGTGGGTATGACTGGTGATGGAATTAACGATGCTCCGGCTCTTGCCTTGGCTGATGTTGGCTTTGCCATTGGTACAGGAACGGACGTTGCCATTGAAAGCGCCGATATCACCCTGATGCGCGGCTCGTTGCATGGTCTGGCCGATGCTATAGCGGTTAGTAAAGCCACCTTGCGCAACATTAAGCAAAACTTGTTTGGAGCCTTTATCTACAACGTAGCAGGTATACCTTTTGCGGCGGGCGTGCTCTATCCATTTTTCGGAGTATTGCTAAGCCCAGTTATCGCCGGAGCCGCCATGGCATTTTCTTCGTTAACAGTGGTATCAAATGCGAACCGGCTTCGCCTATTCAAGGCAAAGGACCACTAAGGAGTTTTCTTATGATGATAATTAATATTGTAGGACTTACGGGTATTGCACTGATTATTTGGTGGTTTTGGTTATACAAGCCTGATCAGACAGTTACTGAAAGTAACGAAATACTCATAGAAGTAAAAAATGGCGTGTACTCACCAGCGTCTATTCAGGTAAACGCAAAACAATCTGTTACGTTGAAGTTTTTGCGCAAAGATGAGTCTCCCTGTTCCGAAGTACTGCTAATTCCTTCATTAGATATCAGTGAGCAGCTAACGCTTAATGATGTAACACCAATTCACCTCGAAAACGTCCCACAGGGCGAACATACTTTTCACTGCCAGATGCAGATGTATCGCGGTGTTCTTACGGTGGTATAGGATGAGTCATGAAAAACAGTCACCCCAGATTTTGGTCAACACCTACAGGGTGGGCAGCATTAGCGATGATCGCTGCCGTTACTTATTTTTTAATTTTCGAACATGGTCATCATGTCCTTCAGTTTCTTCCCTATTTGATTTTATTGCTGTGCCCATTCATGCATATATTCATGCACAGTAGCCACGGTAAACACGGACACGCCCACGAACATTCTCGCGACAGTGACAATAAGCAGAAAAGTTTTCAGGAATTGAGTGATAACAACGCGGCTTATCGTGATGGATACATTCAGGGGTTGGAGGAAGGCCGAAAGGAGTCACTTAAAAAGGACAACCAAGATGAATGATACATATGATTATGGCTTATGGTCAATGGTGATACTGAACTCAGCTATTTTTATCTTTTTTGCATTCAGTTTTGTAAAGCCAAAATCTTCCACCGACTGGCGAAGTTTGGGGGTATTTTCTGCGTTTATTGTAGCCCTGTTTACCGAAATGTATGGCTTCCCACTGACTATTTATTTCTTGTCAGGATGGCTTGCTGAAACCTATCCGGAAGTAAACTTTTTTGCGCACGAAAACGGACATCTGTTGCATACTTTCTTTGGTTTTAAAGGCGACGCCCACTGGGACCCATTTCATATCGCCAGTATGGTATTTATTGTTGCAGGATTCTTTATCTTGTCCTCAGCATGGAATGTGCTGCACCACGCTCAGAAGAACCATCACTTAGCTAAGACTGGATGGTATGCGCGGTGTCGCCACCCTCAATATTTAGCCTTCATACTGATCATGTTCGGTTTTTTGTTGCAATGGCCGACCATTCCCACACTGGTCATGTTTCCAGTTTTAGTTGTTGTGTATGTGAAACTGGCAAAGCGTGAAGAAGCTCTGGCTATTGCTGAATTTGGCGATGAGTATGTGAGCTATATCAACACGACACCTGGCTGGATCCCAAACCTCAACTTTAAATTAAAAGGTGAAAGCCATGAAAAAATTCACTAAATCAATCATTTTTTCAACCACATTAGTAATGGCTGCAACATCGCAAGCTCAACAAATGGAAGAGCATGAGCATAAGGGCTCAGACAAGCCAGAGATTCAAACGGGAATGCCTATGCGTGGCCAAGATATGCATATGATGAATGCAAAAATAAAGTCGATGAAGGAAGAAGTTAACGCTATCAAAGAAGAAAAGAATCCCAGCAAGCAGCGTGAAATGATGAAAAAACACATGCAATCCATGATGGGAATGATGCATATAATGCACGAAAAAATGGAAGGGCAACCCATGCAAAACCAAGTTGATATGGCAGAAAGGCATCTTAAGATGATGGAAGTAATGATGTCGAAAATGGATGGAAGCCATTCACCCGAATCTCAGAAACATTCAAATTAACACCCGAGGAGAAAGATATGAGTGATTTAGACCACAGAGTCGGTGTCAGAGAAGCAAATTTAGTCGTTCGGAATTTACGGCTCAGCAATGTCTATGAGGCAAATTGCGAGCCCCTAATTGAAGAGATTGACAAGCTCTTTGGCATTGATGAGGTGAGCTACAACATCAAAGAAGGGGCTATTCACCTGGCATATGATGCGACACATATCGATTTAGACGGTATTGAAGCGATCATTCGAAAACACGGCGCAGATCTTCACAATGACTGGTGGACACACACAAAAGAAGGTTATTACCAGTTTGTAGATCAAAATATAAAAGACAATGCGACGCACAAACCGTGGAGTTGCCACCACTTGCCGCAGGGCGCTCACAGGAAGCGTACATAACCTTAATGTGCTCTACGTTCTCACTCAACAACAATGCTGAGCGATGTCGTTACATTATGGGGTTCTAGGGATTTTCCCCTCTAAAAAGACTTAATCCTCTGTAGACCACACCAATAAATGGCTGCGGAGGTGGGTTACTACTTATAAGTGTGGCAAATTAGGTAAATA
>NZ_JANHZQ010000075.1:0-10363 GCF_041414725.1 Alteromonas sp. DY56-G5
ACCCACCTCCGCAGCCATTTATTGGTGTGGTCTACAGAGGATTAAGTCTTTTTAGAGGGGAAAATCCCTAGAACCCCGACATGGGTCCAACTATGCAAATTCATCAATGTGTATAAAAGAATAGAAAGCCAATAATTAGCGAGCTTTAATATAAGAAGTTAAAGTCTGATATAACTAAAAGGCAATACCCAACAACCTTTAGGTTCAGTTTTCAATTACTAGCCAGGAGTTGCATAGCAAATCGCAAAGCAAAATTGTCAGTTAGAAAAAGTTCTTCGCGTGCTTTTACTTTCGCTGATTTTTTTAAGTTTAATGAAAGTGAAAGCAAAAGTCAGCGATGCCATCAGCTCAAACAGCCAAAATATAGGAATGAAGCCAAACGATTCAACCAAAAAACCATTTTCATCTATACTCGAGCCTTTTATGTTATAAGCGATTAAACACAAAATACCACTAATAAAAAATAAGAAGCTCATCTTATAGTTACTTATAAATTTCATTAATGTCTCTATATTTTATTTTCAACATCTCGTAAGAGCACGAAAGAAACGTTGATGTCGAAGGTACGTGTTCAATCTTGCCTCTTACCACTTTAGTTACGCATTATTATCTATCACACTCTCCTTACAGTTTAACAAAAAATTTAATCATGAGGGGAACAAACTAAAAAGTTCCATGAAAATCTATAGTCATGATTGTAGACAATGTGTCACAAATAAAATTTTAGCTTAGTATTAAAACTTGAATTACTGTCGACTATCATTGTTAATGAGTAATGGAATTTCATCTCACCTCCTCATTAACTGCAGAATGCTCGTCAGTAAACTCTATTTCAACTGTGCTGTAACTGAAGTCAAACATGGCCAAGCTATCATAAATATCAAGCTTCAATAACTTGTATTCTTCAACTGTCTTTAAGGCACTGCCAACGCGTATAGTAATAACATTGTGTTCTCCGTCAAGTGACCAAATTTTTAAGTCATGGATATATTCAACTCTATCAACACTCCGGAGTTCATCTAACACTTGTTTGTATAAGTTTTTCTCTGGAACACCTTGCAAAAATAATTTTAAGGTTGCTAATAAGTTTCGAATTACATTAAACAATATAAAAAGCGTAAAGCCAATCGAAAGTAGGGGGTCTAAAATTGGCCAGTCGACAAATTGCATTACTATGGCAATAATTAATACAGCAACCCAGCCTAAAACGTCCTCCAATAAATGCCAGTTCAACACTCTCTCGTTTAGGGTATTTCCTCCCTGGAGTTTATACACAGCAAAGCCGTTTACAGCGACACCTAGAATCGCAAGTAATATCATGCCTTCTGTATTTGGAACGACCGGGTCTAATACTCGAGGAATGGCTTCTGATAATACCCAGATTGAGCCAAGGATAAGTACGGCTCCGTTAATAAATGCCCCTAACAGGCTGAGTCGCTTGTACCCATATGTGAAATTTTCATCGGCCTCTCTCTCTCCTAACCTATTGAGACACCAGGCGCTTCCAATAGAAACTGAATCGCCGAGATCATGAACAGCATCTGCCATTATAGCAGTGCTGTTCGTTAGCCAGCCGCCAATAAATTCAATAATTGTGAAGCTGAAATTTAATAGAAAAGCCCACCCAATTTTGTTTGAGCTATTTGAATGATTATGAGTCATAGAGGCTCCGGTGCGCCCGGAACATACCGGGCGTAAAATTTGATTAAGAGTTGCGTTTGTTATGTGCGAGCTGATAAAGCGCAGGTAATATAAACAGTGTCAGTAAAGTTGACGATATAATTCCCCCAATGACTACAGTGGCGAGCGGTCTTTGTACTTCAGCACCTGTTCCTGTATTAAGTGCCATGGGAACAAAGCCTAAGCTGGCCACTAACGCAGTCATCAAAACAGGTCGAAGCCGGATTATGGCCCCTCGAATTACTGAAGTATAAATATCACCATTTTCCTGCCAGAGTTGTCTGATGAATGCGACCATCACTAGTCCATTCAAAACCGCGACCCCGGACAAAGCGATAAAGCCTACTCCCGCAGAAATTGAAAGAGGCATATCTCTAATCCAGAGTGCCAGTACTCCTCCAGTCAAGGCTAGTGGTACACCAGTGAAAATTATCAATGCGTCTTTAACAGACCCAAACGCCATAATGAGTATGCCAACTATCAACGCAAGCGTAACCGGAACGACTAAAGTCAGCCGTTTGCTGGCGGATTCCAGTTGTTCAAAGGTACCACCAAACTCTAACCAATATCCTTCCTTCATTTTTAAATCGGATTTAAGTCTTTTTTGTAAATCAACGACAAATCCTCCTAGGTCGGTTCCTCGTACGTTAGTCGTTACGACAACTCTGCGCTTTCCATTCTCTCGGCTGATCTGTGCAGGCGCCGGCTTTAACTCGAGAGTGGCTACCTCTTCAAGCGGTACAAAACTATTGCCGACACGAACAGGTAAGCTCTCTAATTTGTCAATATTTGTACGCAACTCTTCAGATAATCTGATTACAATTTTAAACCGACGATCGCCTTCATAGATTATGCCTGATTCCTTACCCCCTATGCTGGTTGAAACGAGTGCTTGAATGTCTGCTACGTTAAGACCGTACCTTGCGAGAGCATCTCGTTTTGGTAATATGGACAACATAGGAAGGCCGGCAACTTGCTCAACTCGGGTGTCTGAGGCACCTTGTATCGACTCAGCGATCTCAGCAACCTTATTTGCAGAATCCAACAATTGCTCTAAGTCATCACCGAAAACCTTGACTGCAACATCAGCCCTTACGCCGGAAATCAATTCATTAAATCTCATTTGAATTGGTTGGGTAAATTCATAGTTATTACCGGGAAGCTTTGAGGCGACTGATTCAATTTCAGCCACTAGATCCGATTTAGATTTAGCTGGATCAGGCCATTCTGAGCGAGGTTTAAGTATTACAAAACTATCGGCTACATTAGGAGGCATTGGGTCTGTAGCGACTTCTGGTGTACCTATTTTCGCAAAGACTACCGCTACCTCTGGAATTTCTAACAGCGCACCTTCAAGTAATTCTTGCATTTGAATTGATTGGTTTAGACCGGTACCCGTTATGCGTAAAGCCTGTAAAGCGACATCACCTTCATCCAGTTGAGGAATAAATTCAGACCCAAGTGTTGTTGCCAACCATCCGCAGAAGACAACAAACGCTAGTGCAGCCCCAAGAGCAGCAGCTTTAAATTTAAGAATAGCCCTAAGTGCTGGTTCGTAAGCCAGTTTCACCCAACGTATTAAAAAACTCTCCTTTTCACTGATTTTTCCCCCCATGAAAATTGCGATCGCTGCAGGCACTACCGTCAGTGACAAAATCATTGCCGCAATAAGAGCGATAACAACTGTTATTGCCATGGGATGAAACATCTTTCCCTCTACGCCTGTTAAAGTAAAAATAGGCAGATAAACAGCGGTTATGATCCCGACTCCAAATAAGCTGGGCCTGATTACTTCAATCGTTGCTATTTTCACTTCTTCTAGACGTTCCTTGAGTTGAAGAAGTCTGCCGTGATGCTGTTGGGCTTCAGATAAGCGCCTAATACAGTTTTCAACAATGATGACAGCGCCATCGACAATCAGACCAAAATCTAAAGCCCCCAAACTCATCAGATTTGCCGAAACACCTCTCTGGACCATTCCAGTGATTGTCATCATCATAGCAATAGGTATGATCGCAGCCGTAATAAGAGCCGCTCGAATATTGCCTAGTAGTAAAAATAATATGACAATTACGAGTAATGCTCCTTCCAGCAGGTTCTTCTGCACAGTGTTTATCGCTTTGTCGACCAGTGTAGTTCGATCATAGGCGGGTTCAGTAACTACCCAGCTTGGTAACGATCTTTGAATTTCAGTTAATTTACTGGCAGTTAAAGCTGCAACTTCCCTTGAGTTTTCTCCCAGCAACATCATGACCGTTCCCATCACTGTCTCTTTACCATTTCTTGTAGCGGCACCGGTCCTCAGCTGCTTACCCAAGCCTACAGTTCCAATATCTTTTATTAGAACAGGAACAGATCCTTTTTTTCCTACTACGACATTTTCGATATCCTTTATCCCTGTCAATTGACCTGGAGAGCGAACAAGAAGTTGCTCGCCATTTTTCTCAATATAGCCTGCTCCAGCATTATCATTGTTTAAATATAGTGCTTCAGAAATGTCTTTAAGCGAGACTCCCATCTCCAGCATTTTTACAGGGTCGGGATTGACGTGATATTGCTTGTCATAACCTCCAATAGTGTTTACTTCTACTACTCCCGGAACCTGGGCTAACTGTGGTCGAATGATCCAATCTTGTACCTCTCTTAAAGCCATAGGTGTGACCGGCGAGCCATCGGGTAACGTTGCTCCATCTTTCCCTTCCAGTGTATATACGAAAATTTCGCCAAGCCCTGTTGCGATTGGCCCCATTTCTGGCTCAAGGCCATCAGGTAAAACACTTTTAAGGTTAGCAAGTCTTTCGTCGATTAAATTTCGGGCAAAAAAGATATCCGTTCCTTCTTCGAAAATAACAGTAATCTGTGAAAGACCATACCTCGATATAGAACGTGTATAGGATAAGTTAGGCAAGCCATATAGTGCTGTTTCGACAGGAAATGTTATTCGTTGTTCAGCTTCTAATGGTGAGTACCCCGGAGCTTTGGTGTTAATCTGAACCTGTACATTTGTAATATCTGGTACAGCATCAATAGGTAATCGCTGGTAGCTCCAAACGCCGATCCCAATTAAGATTAGTGCAAGAACAAGAAACAAAAAGCGTCTTTCTACTGAAAGACGAATAATATTATCAATCATTTATCGTCTCCAGGATTAGTGAGCGTGAGAGGCACCGGATTTTTCAAGATCCGCTTTTATCAGAAAGCTATTTTTTGATACGTAAATTTGACCAGCGATTAAGCCACGCTTTACTTCAGTGAAGTTGTCATCTTTTATACCCAGCTCGACAGGGACAGCTTGAAACGTGTTACCATCGTTTAAAAATACAACTGAGTTACCATCCATTGATTGGATAGCTTCATTCTCAACGCGAAGCGAAACATCGACTTTCTGAGCATCAACTACACCTGTAACCATATCGCCGGGGGAGAATTCTCCTTCGGTATTAGTGATTTCAACAATTGCGATCTGATAAGGTTCAAGTGAACCTGACGGAATGAGAAATTTGACCTTTGCATCTTGCTGTCGGGAACCTTTTTTTATGTGGATATAAGAGCCCTGCTTTATTGTATCCCTCTTGGATGGAAATACTTTCAATTCTGCCCAAAGCGTTTCAGCGTCGACTATTTTATAAAGCGTTTCACTGGTAACCAACTGCCCAACATTAACATTTCGACTTACTACCGTACCCGAAATTGGCGCTTTCACGATGTAGGTTTGTAAGCTGTCATTTGATTGAATTTTTGCAATTACATCGCCAGCCTTCACGCTGTCACCAACATCCGAAGCGAGAGTTTCTACAACTCCCGAGAACCGCGCATTAACTTCAGCCTTGTTCTTGGGTGGAATTACAAGAGTACCCAACAATTCGATATGTCTTTCAATGGTCCCACTCTGAACTTCGGAGGTTGCTAATTGAAACTTTTCAGTTAATGCTCTTGAGATCTGTGTTCTTCCCTCGAAGTTTTCCCACTCCCAGGAATACTTTCGTCTTTTGTCAGTCAGATAAATAGTAGCCCTAAAAGAATGAGGTTCAGACAGAGCTTTTATTGACCGCAAAACCCCCTCTGAAGTTTGAAACTCAAATTTTTCTGAGCTTGAACCTAACTTCTGTAGCTCTATAGAAAAGGAATCAGGGATAAATGGCTTCCCATCTTCAAAAGTCGAGGCAATAATTACAGAGCCCTCGGGGCTTTCATCGATACTTACTTCTATTTCGATGTTACCTTTCTGGAATATATTTTGGTTGTCATTTGAATTGGTGACATCTTCACTTGCGGTCGCGATAGATGTCACAGTGCCGATAAGAAATAAAAATAAAATTTGCTTTAGCATAATTAATCCTGGAGATTGAAAGTGAATGATTTCAGAGATTGCCCTGTCCATTGTTCGATAAGTGCTTCATTGAGCAGGGTGGCTTCGCGATAGTTGATGAGACTCCGTTGAGATTGGAGAAGTGCATCACGTGAAGCAAACCATTCTTGATAAGTGTAAATTCCCTTTTGATAGCCCTCCTTGGTCAGCTCCAATGCTCTTTTCAAATCTGGCATTACTTCTTTTTCCAGGTGCAATGCTGCCTGTGAACTAAAATTTATGCTTTTCGTTGCTTTAAATAGAATCGCTTTTACATCGAGATACTTGGTGTCTCGCTCTAATAACTCCGCCTCCTTACTAGCAATTGCAGATTTGACTGCACCCGAATTCCTTTTCTCAGCAAATAGTGGAATTGAGGCACCAAAAACTAACGATGTATCTTGAGCTCCCTGATTCCTTCTAACACCAACAGACCAAGATAGGTCTGCGGTATTATCAGACTTAGCCAACTGAATTTCAGCGTCCTTCAGGTCAAGTGACTTAATTAGTAAATCCGCATTCGATGATGATAAGAATTGGTTAAAAAGTGTTTCGTAGGAATAATTTTTAGCGGGTGAATTTAAAGAACCAGTAAGCGTGATATCTTCATAATTGCCCTGCCAGAATAGTGTGAGAGATTGCAGGGCTATTTCTTTATTCACCTTTGCTGTCGCAAGTTCTAATTTCGCTTGATTTAAAGCCGATTTAGCTCTGAACAATTCAGCATCATTCGTTGCACCACTTTTTATTCTATTAGTGATCACAGTAAGAGCATCTTCAGCTAAGCTCACACTTCGCTCAGCTATTTGCAGACGCTCCTGTTGTGCCAGAACGCGAATATACTGCTGAGTGAGCCCACCAAGTAGTGAGAGAGACATTGAATACTGCTCTGAATCTAAAAGGGCAGCTCTGGCATCCACAACCAGTGTTCTTGCACTCTTCTTTCCACCAAGTTCATACACTGAAGATAGAGAGATGGTTGCTTCTGCTGCTTGAACTCCCGAAGTAGAACTTGTGCCCATCACATTTTCTAGATTAGCACCTACGGTGTAAGCTGGAGAAAGCAAAGCTTGTTGGCGATCTCCCTCAAGAGCTCTAGTAAGAGGTCTGAATTTCAACAAGCTTGGATGACGGTTGAGAGTAAGTTGAACTGCATCATCTAAAGTTACTTGTTCTGCCAATGCATTGGCTTGAGATAGCATCAATGCACTAGTCAATATCCCGGCGCGCGTAAGTTTGCGCACAGGAAACTGTGAAATTTTCATGATATATAATCCTAGTCAGTTGAAAAAACGAAAAACGACAGGGATTAAATTCTTGGAGGACGCTCTATTTGGTTAATGAAACGATTAGGTGTAGCTTCACTATAAACTGAGACTAAATTGGGAGACTTTTTTAGAAACGAGCTTTCAATATCAAAGTAAAAAGCTATGTGTGTAAAATGACCATGACAAGAACAACAATGGTCACAATCACTTCCCGCATCTAAATCGTAAGCATCGGACAGTTCGATTAATGTATTTTCAGTACATAATTCATTGCTAAACAAGTGGTCTTGTTCAATAGAAAACGCGTCAGTCACAATCAACAAAAATTGTGCGCACAACAAAAAAGCGGCTAAGACCACTTTTAGATTTTTGCTAATGCGGTAATTCGTTTTCAACACAAGATTCCTCTATTGGCAATCTATGTTCTCTTAAAATATGATTGTAGTCAATGCCTAAATGGTCAGCTTTCTGATTCACAAGAGGAACTCTGTATTAAAAAGCCATGTATTTCAATTAAGTTGCTAAATCTTGTCAGAAAAACAGAAATCTACTGCGAAGCCTGCTCATACATAATCCGGCAATGTAAAATAAGTACACCGAAGGAATAGGAGAATACAAAATGCATTTTCAATAAGCCTGTCACAGTTATTGCGTCTCGCTCGTACCAAAACCTGTAATACCCCCTAAAACAAGTGTAAAAGCAAGTCCAATACTGAAAGATAAAATCACCGTTGACCCAAGAGGTAGCTTTTCCAATTGCTATCTGATCTCCTTACAGTGAGCGCATCAATGAACAACAAAGTAAATATTATCTGGCTCATGCTATAACCGTGATGCTATGCTTATGAGCATGAAGGTGGTTCGCATCGCTTCTTTGAGTTCACCAAATCATCTAAGGCTCCATTTTCGAATAAACGGTACAATAGACTAGTAGAAAGGCATATCGGAAACTCGATATCGCTAGATACCTTACTGTAACTTTTTGGCTAAAAACGTTGTCGCCTCGCGTAAAAATGCCGATCATTTTTTGACCTTGGCAAGTTCATGTTTTAATCTGCTATCCCCGCGTCACAACGGGGATCACTGCTCTTACGTGTTTTATCTTTAGATTGCGCAGCATGATGTTTTCAGCAGTTAGGTAGACTAAGAAAAATACTAATATCTAAAGCAATCTGACGACCAATAATATCAGGTTTCTAGCAGAGTAATACCGCTTCGAGTATGAATTCTGAAGTATACTTTGTTTGTTAACAACCACTCATTCCTGGCATAGCAAGCTTCTTTAGAGGAGGTTTCCTAAAAATCTGAAGAGGATCCACAGATGACTGAAATCTATGAACGGGCACTATAATAATTGTGATAATTCTCTTTCTGATCTAGAACCGTAGCAGAGTTACTTTCATGTTAAATAGTTCATGTTAATGCACATTAACGTTACCTATTCGAGTAGAGATAAGAAGTTAGCTTTCCTCTTTTGACTACGATATATCATGCAAGCGAATAGCGCTCACTTCAGCAGCAAATTTAAAATAATTAAAGGGTTGTAAATCTCTGTCAAGACAGTTGGGTGACGTCAACATGTTGGAGATATACAAGATGAAAACTAAGCTGCCTCATATTGGTATTTTTTGGGTCTACAAGTCGACTGTACTTGCTAAAGCAATGCCTTTGAATAGTACAGAGCCTGATAGCCTTTCACTCTATGACAGTGACTTTAGCCTTTTAGTAGAGTGGGAAGAGCATAGAATATACCTTCCGTGTTTTCCTGAGCTCATTGCTGTTGAATATCAAGAAGTCAGCAGGGGTAGAGTAATCTACTCTGGAAACTCAAAGTTCTTTAAAATATATGCAGACAGAAAAGTGGTACAGAGCGTTGAGCTTCAAACCTTGGTATGTGATAAATTTAATCTAATACCGAGTCAATGCACTTGGAAGCTAGACAAGCATTACCGTATCTTTAGTTCATAAAAAGCTTACGAAAAAGTTAAAAAGTCGCTTTGTAAAGAATACGCAAGCAAATCATAAGGACATGACGTTGAATATATTTGAAGTAATAAACAATAGTATTTCTGACTTTGTAGAAAACCAAGAAAATAAAGCGCTCAAGAGAGGTACAGGCTCTTATTCGATACCGTTTAGAGGCTCTATCTTCGGGGAAATCGAGACAGCAAAAGTATTAAGTAAGCTCAATGCCGAATCAGTTGATGTAATTTGGTTAGGCTCAAATCCTAATGTTCCTGAATCTCTCGACGCTATTTTGTCTCCTTCCTCCCCTTCCCACTACGAGGGTTTTGTGCAACAAGCCATGAACGACAATTTCAGCGAAGCGTACAAAAATAGCGAAGGTGCGAATGTCCCATTGTGGGATCCTATTAACAAGCCAAACAACAAGTGGCAATTCTACTCAGAGATATTCAACAAGCGGTTTGGTGAACACAAAACGCTCATGGCTAACATAGTGCTGTGGGGAAGTAAGGATTTTAAAAGCTTCACTTCTCAGTTGGCTAAATACGATAAAGCGCTTTTAGAGAGAGCTATTCAGTTTTCTTACGAGCTGAACAATCAGATAATCGAGTACTTCAAGCCAAAAGTTGTTCTTGTTCCCAAGAGCTCTAATAGCCCATCATCAAAGAATTGGCTACTACACTCTTCAAACTTAACAGACATACAGCATCACGAAGTGAGAGGTAAAGTAACGTTCAAGTTTTCAGTAGGTAGCCTGCAAAAAGGCGATTTTAAAACAACTGTAATATCAGCCCCCCACCCTTCATACACACCAAGAATTGGTCGTGAATTTAGAGAGTCTGCGCAAAACGCTATCTTCACAGTATTACAAAATTGCTGATACTTATTAATCTACTTCATAAACAAAAACTAATTTTGCATTTGTTAGCATCTTTAGTTGATGAGTTTATCGCACGAGAGTTACATGATAGAACTTAAGATTTTAGGATCCTTTATTACCGCTAGTGCAACTATTTTAGTAGCCTTAGGGAAACTGCGAATAAGTCCCGCAGTTTAACGCTTAGTTAAGCCGCAGCATCACCTGCCTAATTTTTAAACTCTA
>NZ_JANHZQ010000076.1:0-10094 GCF_041414725.1 Alteromonas sp. DY56-G5
TCGCGATCGCAGCCTTCGGCTGCTAGAAAAAATAAACCCCTCCGAAAAAAGAGGGGTTTATCATCAATCTGAAGCCGCTTTAAAAAGCGGCTTTTTTGTTTGCATTTTAAACAAATGAACATATACTGTATAAATATCAGTATGGTTTATTTTGAGTCTTATCTTGGTTTGCTAAAAAGCGCAACGTTTAGGAGATAGTTATGCAAACAGGCATTAAAGCGGTTGATCAGCTTATTTCAAAACACGGCATTATGGCAGAATTCGGATCAGACACGTTTCAACGCCGTAGCCGCTTGACTGGGGGCGACGAGCGCGCAAATGGGTTGCCTTTCTGTATGTATCAAAAGGTGGTACATGCCCCTTTGTCTCATCAGTTTACCGTGCATCACTTTTATATGCCGGGTAATAAGGGGAAATTAGCGAGCTTTTTGTTTAATGAAAAAGGGCAGTTAATTGAGCAGGTCTACTACCAGAAAGTTGCCCGCTGGGTGGAAGTGTGCAAAAAATTACAGCAGCTAGTACAAATGCCTACGTCTGATATTCATATGGCAGCGTAATTGATTGTAAAAAAAAAGCGGTAACGTTTCTCAACGTCACCGCTTTTCTACTAAATAGATAGGTAGCTACAATGGAAGAGAGTAGCTACTTAACTTGTCTTAGTAATATGTGTACTTAAACTCAACACCCCAAATTCGAGGCTCGTTTACAATACCTGTTAAGTTTGCAAAGTCGATTGCACCTTTAACGTTGTCTTCGTCTGTAATGTTACGACCGAATAGCGCTACCGTGTAGTTGTGCGCAAAGTTCTCATAACCAATGCGTAGACCGCCTTCGAAATTGTCGTCTGTAGTAAACTCAACCGCTTCATATAGGAAGATGTTGGTTTCACCTTGGAACGCCCAATCAGTAAACACGAAGAATTCACCGTCATCACCCATAGGGATAGTGTAACGTGCAGTGAAGTTAAAGATTGATTCAGGTGCTTGCGGGAAAGGGTTTCCGTCAATGATTGCATTGAATCCATCTGGGCGCTCGTCAGTTACTGTACAGTAGCCAGTGAAGCCATCAGATGCGCTTGTACCACAAGGTGCAACCGTTAGAGAGTCATCTTTGATCTCAGTGTGGTTGTAGCTGTAGCCAGCAGTAAAGGTAAGTTCGTCAGTCGCTAGCCATTGAGCGTCTACTTCAAAACCATAAGCTTCACCTTCGTCAGCATTCACTAGCGCAGTAAAGTTGTTACCACCACCAATGGCCGAGAACTGCATGTCATCAACGGTATAGTAAAACGCAGCAGCGTTTAGACGTAGCGTGTCGTCGAATAGGTCTGACTTAATACCCACTTCAAAAGAGTTGATCGTTTCTGCGTCTGCAACTGAAGGTGCACCTTCAAATGCAACGTCACGACCTTGGATAGTTTGCGCTCTGAAACCATTAGCATAGCGAGCAAAAACAGACATGTCGTCAGTTACACGGTAGTTCGCGCTAAGCTCAAAGCTTGTTTGACCGTCATCTACGTTGATGTCTTCGTAATCCTGAACGGCAGCAATGCCTAGAACAACGGCAAAGCCGTCAACGTTCTGTTCGCCAACCACAAGAGACTTCTTGTCGTGAGTGTAACGGATACCACCAGTAACGTTTAGCTTGTCGTTAACTTGGTAAGATGACTGACCGAATACCGCCCATGTTTGGTTTTCATGGAATACCGTAGTCGCGCCAAAGAAACCGTCGATGCTGGTTACGTTGAACGATGCGTCGTAATAGAAAGCACCTACTTGCCAGTTCATTGGGTCGCTGGTGTTGCTTGCTAAACGAAATTCTTGCGTGTACTGCTCTAGATCGTCAAGGTTATCTTGAGTCACAAAGTTTTGTGAAGCAATCGCGTCGCCGTCGATGTCGCCAAGGCTTGAACCTTCAGCGGTTTCGATTGCAGAGATTGAAGTAAAGGTTACATCGTCCATGTCGTATTCTAGTTTAAGTGATGCACCTAAACCTTCGTAAGACTGTGGGTTGTTATCTGTACCGTTACCTTCTAGATCGCCGTCGTAGCTTACTGTTTCGCGGTCGTAGCTATCGTTAAGGTCATTGCTGCCTTTATTAAAAACGTTTCCACGGAAAATTGAAGCAGTACCGTCTAAGTCGCGGCCGTGTACGTTGAGAAGTGCAGAGAAGTCCGCCGATGGCTCCCAAAGAAGCTGTAAGCGCCATGCTTTTTCGTCGAAGCCGCCTAATGCGTCGTTTTGACCTGTTGCTGCGTTGTCGATGTAATCATCACGCTCTTGTGACAATACAGAAAGACGGGCAGAAAGTTCGTCAGTAAGACCGCCGCTAATAGCGCCTTCGAAGTTCATTGTACCGTATGAACCGAAGCCTGCTTTCGCGTAACCTTCAACGTCTTGGGTTGGTTTTACTGTATCAAATTTAATGATACCAGCAGTGGTGTTACGACCAAATAGTGTACCTTGTGGGCCACGAAGTACTTCAACTTGCTGAACGTCGAAAAGCGGGAAGCTTTTAAGTACCACGTTTTCCATTACCACTTCATCCATGATAATCGAAACAGGTTGTGATGCAGCAAGGTCGAAGTCGGTGTTACCTAGACCACGAATATAAAAACGCGGTGCAACACGACCATTTGATGACTCAGCATAAAGACCTGGTACGCGAACCGCTAGAGCAAGAATATCTTCACCGCCAGAGAATAGGCTTTCGAATTTCTCACCGCTTAGTGTCGCAACAGAAATAGGTACTTCCTGAATTGACTGAGTACGCTTTTGCGCAGTAACGGTAATCTGTTCAAGTGAGGCTTCTTTTTTTTCTGTCGTCGCGGCCTCTTGTGCAAGAACTGAAGAGCTGAACGCAGCACTAACGGCTAACGCTAGTGTGGCGATTTTGTGTGTTCTCATGTTTCCACCAAGATGATTTTAAATTTATACTTTTGTAGTGTTTTTAGCACAAAAAATAACAATCTATGCTTGGCGCTGCATTTTACACAAACTTTTACATAAAAACTTCAAATTTGTGCAAACCAAGGCGTTTTTCATCGAAAATGCACAATATTAGTTAGATTGAATATAACTAAAAAGCCTGTGTGCACAGGCATGGAACATCAAACTTAATAGAGAGATATTTTTTGGTGCAAGTAGTCTACTAACCATCTAAATCAAATTAGCCTCGCTTGAATTTCGCTCGGTATTGAGAAGGTGATAAACCAGTCGTTTTTTTAAATAGTCGAGTGAACGAGCTAAGGTCTTCATAGCCTACAGCGCTAATCACGCTCTCTAACGGCATACTAGAGGTTTCTAAGAGCTTTCTCGCGTGCTCAATGCGCAGCGACTGTAAATACTGACCTGGTGTAATATCACACGCGTTTTTAAATCGGCGTATAAGTGTGCGTTCGGTCATATTATGCCGTAGCGCTAGTTCGCTTAGCGTACATTTATTTTGTACGTTCTTTTCCAGAAAAGACTGTACCGCTTTAATGTCCTTGTCTGAGTGAAATCGTCGCTGACGACTGCTGGCATAAATAGTTTGGCTTGTTCTGGACACATCCAAAACGTGGGATTTTGCCGTATCGCTCGCAATCTGATGACCACAGTAGCGTTCTATCAACAAGATAGATAAATCAATCCACGCCATGCCGCCGCCTGCACAAAACACCGTATCATCTTCAGTAACCATTTTCTCGGGTTGTAAGTTTACGGTAGGGTACATGGTCTTAAATTTATCTGCATATCCCCAATGCGTAGTGGCAATTTTATTGTCCAATAATTCGGATTGGGCCAAAAGGAAAGTACCGGTGCAATTGGCGGCAATGTCGGCCCCCATTTTCTGCAGACGCCTTATGTGTACAAGCAGAGGCGCTGTGCTTTCTAGCACTTCATCAATATCGCCACCAATGGTGGGAATTAACAAGACATCAGTGTGTGAGACTTCTTCGATGGCGATATTGGGCTGTAGAACAACTTGATTAGAGCAAAGAATAGGCTGCCCATGGTGACTGGCCAACTGTACTTTGAACTGTGGTTTGGTTGGTAAGTTGTGTATTCGCTGCCAACTAATACCTGCGAAAGCAAATACATCGAGGGCTCCTGTAATGGCAGATGCCAAGGCTTGGTTAAAGCCGAGTACGGTAACGGTGAACTTCGTGTCATTCATAAAAATAATTCGAGTTATAAAATAAGATAAAACTCAGTGATTGTTGGCGCGATTGACCATTATTGTGTCATTAATGACAATAATGGCACGATAACGAATATGACACAATGTGTTAACAAGTTTTCGTAGAGGACAGGACACCATGGCCGACCAACTTATTCCCCGCCGTGAAATGCAATTTCAGCTGTACGAAGCATTAAACACCGCAGCCTTATGTGAAAAAGCTCGCTTCGAAGAGCACAATGTAGAAACCTTCAACGCTGTTATTGATATGGCCGAGAAGATGGCAGAAGAGTTATTTCTTCCTCATAATGCCGTTGCTGATAAAAACGAGCCTACATTCGATGGCACTAAAGTCTCTATGATTGACGACGTAAAAGTGGCCTTCGATACTTATAGAGAATCGGGCTTTATCGCGGGTCACTTCGATTTTGAAGATGGCGGTATGCAGCTTCCTGTTACCGTTATGAATGCCTGTGCGGGCTACTTCTTGGCGGCTAACCCATCGTCAACTGCTTATCCTTTCTTAACTGCGGCTGCCGCCAATGTCATTAAACACTTTGCCTCCGAAGATATCAAAAGTGCGTTTCTATCAAAAATGCTAGCGGGTGACTTTACTGGCACCATGGCGCTTACCGAGCCCCATGCCGGTTCGTCACTTGCTGATATTCGTACATCAGCAAGGCCGCAAGATGATGGTACGTACCGAATCAAAGGCAGCAAGATTTATATATCAGGTGGTGAGCATGAGCTTTCTGACAACATCGTGCATTTGGTGTTGGCGAAAATTCCAGGTGGTCCAGCTGGTGTAAAAGGCATCTCCTTATTTGCTGTACCTAAATACCGCCTAGACGCTGACGGCAATCCAGATGTGCGCAACGACGTAACCCTTGCTGGTCTTATACATAAAATGGGCTACCGAGGTACGACTTCAACCGCACTAACCTTTGGCGAAAATGGTGACTGCCACGGCTACCTGATTGGCGAGCCGCACCAGGGTTTGCGCTACATGTTCATGATGATGAACGAAGCACGCATTGGCGTGGGCTATGGTGCTGCCATGATAGGGTATCGCGGGTACCGTTACTCACTAGAATACGCAAAAGATCGTACCCAAGGTCGCGCTGCGCCTAATCTTGCGCCAGAAGACGAGCCTACACCTATTATCAATCACGGTGACGTGCGACGTATGTTGCTAGCGCAAAAGGCCTACTGTGAAGGCGGTATCTCCCTCTGCTTGTACGGCAGCATGCTGATTGATGAGATGGAAACGGAAACTGACAGCGAAAAGCGTACCGAACTTTCTCAGCTTTTAGATCTTTTAACACCCGTGTTCAAAGCATGGCCTTCGGAGTTTGGCCCTAAAGCCAACGATTTGGCAATTCAAATTCTAGGTGGTGCGGGCTACACCCGTGAATATCCTGTTGAGCAGTGCTGGCGCGATAACCGCTTAAACCCAATTCATGAGGGCACGAATGGTATTCAGGCGTTAGACCTGCTGGGAAGAAAGTTATGGCAGCACGACGGCAAAGGCCTTCAGGTGCTGCTTTCTCGTGTAACAAGCGATATGAAGCGCGCAGAAACGCCCAGAGCACAGGCGCTAGCTGCAAAATTAAAACCATACTTAGACCAGCTTGGCGGTTTAATACAACAAGCTGCGGCCGATCTGCGCTCTGATAAACAGCCTGTTTTACTAACTAACGCGAGCTGCTTTTTAAATATCTTTTCAAGTTGTGTGGTGAGCTGGATTTGGCTGCGCCAGGCAAATGTTGCCGAACAAGCACTCGCTAATGGTGCCGGCGAGCAAGACGTTGACTTTTATGAAGGTAAGTTATCAGCAGCTGAATACTTCTTAAATTGGGAGTTACCGCTAGTCAGTCGCGATATTGAGGTGCTTTCTTCACGCGAGGCGACGTGTAACAACGTAAAAGCGAGTTATTTTTAATCGTTCAAATCAAGAAGCATGCGCAGTGACCAAAATTAACGGCGTTGCGCTTGTTCACTAAATTGGAGTACAGCTAATGAATGTAGCTGCAAATGTTGAAGGTAAACATATTCTTATTACTGGTGGAGGCTCGGGGATCGGCGCTGCATCGGCTCGCGTATTGAGTGCACGTGGTGCAACAGTCGGTATTGCCGACTTAAACGAAGGTAATGCCAAAACATTGGCTGAAGAAATTGTTGCTGCAGGTGGCAAAGCCTATGCGGTGTCAGTGGATGTTACCGAACCGGCTCAGGTCAAAGCGATGTTCGACACGGCGCTTTCTCATAACGACAAGATTGACGTAATTATTAATAACGCGGGTATCGACCATTTTCCAGCTCCGCTAACTGAAGTCGATGACGCCATGTTTATGAAGAATATTCAGGTCAACTTAGCTGGCGTGTGGTATTGCATGAAAAACGCCCTTAAGCATATGACGACGACAGGCGGTGGTCACATCATCAATATTGCCTCTGTAGCTGGATTGCGGTCTGCGCCTATGATTAGTGCTTACAGCGCTTCAAAACATGGGGTAGTGGGGCTTACTAAATCGGCGGCAGTGGAATACGCAAGGGCGAACATACGCATAAACGCTGTTTGTCCAAGCTTTGTAGATACCCCTATGGTGCAAGGCGTTTTATCAAAATTGGATGAAAGAGGCCAAAAAGGGCTTATTGGCGCAAATCCAATGAAGCGTTTGGGTAAACCAGAAGAGATTGCTAATGCCATTGCTTGGTTGTGTAGTGATGAGTCGTCATTCATGACGGGTCAGTCCGTAGTACTCGACGGTGGTATGTTGGCCTAGAGCAGGCACCGCAACAAGCGTTAATAATAGAAATTAAGCACAAAGCACTTTATCAGCAAGAATTAAGGATATGACAATGAAGAACCTTTTTGATTTAACAGGAAAAGTGGCACTGGTTACAGGTGCAAGTCGCGGTATCGGTGAATCCATTGCCCGTTTGCTTGCCCAGTATGGCGCGCATGTTATTGTATCAAGCCGCAAAATTGACGGCTGTGAAGCCGTTGCTTCTTCAATTCGTGACGCAGGTGGTAAGGCGACAGCGCTAGCGTGTCATGTGGGTGAAATGGAGCAAATTACAGAAGCATTTAACGTTATTAAACGCGATTTTGGAAAACTGGATATTCTAGTAAACAACGCGGCAGCCAATCCTTACTTTGGGCATATCTTAGATACTGACCTTGGCGCCTACAATAAAACTGTAGACGTCAATATTCGTGGCTACTTCTTCATGTCAATTGAAGCTGGCAAAATGATGAAAGAGCAGGGTGGTGGCGTCATTCTCAACACGGCATCGGTAAATGGTGTAACACCGGGCGACATGCAGGGGATTTATTCTATAACGAAAGCTGCGGTTATCAGCATGACTAAGTCATTTGCAAAAGAGTGCGGTAGCTTGAACATTCGCGTAAACGCATTATTGCCAGGCTTAACCGATACTAAATTTGCGTCAGCGTTAACAACTAATGAGCAAATCCTGAAGCACGCACTTAAAGTTATTCCACTAGGCCGTGTCGCTGACCCAGATGAAATGGCGGGCACGGTATTGTATTTAGTATCAGACGCTTCAACCTACACGACCGGCACGACAGTGGTGGTAGATGGTGGTATGCTAGCGTAATTAGATACAGTTACGAGATACGACCATGCATATATGGGTTGACGCCGACGCGTGCCCTGCAGTGATCAAAGACATTCTTTTTAAGGCAGCCAGACGTACCAAGCTGCCTTTGTCTTTGGTGGCTAACCATTCCATGTCTGTTCCACCAGACAAGCACATAACCTTAACGCAAGTGCCGTCAGGCTTCGATGCTGCTGACGATTATATAGTAGAGAAGTGTGAAGCGGGTGACTTGGTGATTACCAATGACATTCCATTGGCCGCTGATGCACTGGCAAAAAATGCACTAGCGTTGAATAATCGTGGTGAAGAATACGACAAGTCGTCTATCAAGCAGATATTGGGCATGCGTGATTTCATGGAAACCATGCGCTCAAGCGGTGAACACACAGGCGGCCCAAAAGCCTTCTCCCAACGTGACAAACAAAACTTCGCCAACGCACTAGACCGACTCCTCACCCAAGGCCTCCGCAACCTCAAATAAAATAATGGGGTCAGAGTCTGAGGGATCCCCACGAATTTAATTTCATGTGCCTGCGGCCCAGGCCCCGTCGACTATGGAGCTGTACCATTTGAGTGCAGTTTTCCACTGTCGCATAGTGAATCTTATTCGGCAAGCAACAGCTCTCAGACCGAGATAGTGGAATGACAGCACGCTTCTGGTGTCGGTATTAGCTTGGAAGCGCCGATATTTATTCGAAGAGACGACTACCATACCCAATAAGATAGCAACCAGTGACGCTAACGTAGTAAGTAATATCAGTATTGTTAGACGCTGCTTTTTCACGCTTTTATTCTGTTCATAGCCAAGCCCGAACTTGGTACTTTTCATGTCTCTAAAGCCTTCTTCAATCTGCATCCGCTGGCGATAAATAGCCACAACCTGTTTCGATAAGCGTCGATGAGATGCTAGTGATGTCGCTAACAGCCACGGGTCTTTCGCGCCTTGCGCATGGACTTTCGAGCGCTTCGAGGCTTTGCGTGTACCATCTGGATTTGAAGCGTGGCGTCCTTTCGCTTTCTGCTTGAACAGCACTAACGTACAGGCAAAGGGGTTACCTCTAGCTATTTGGCTGTTATCAAAACGCTTTGGTCGACTGGTCGCTTGGGCATAAAGGTGACGAATACACTGCCACGTATTTCCGCTGTCGAGTGAGTAAAAATGCGGTTTGCGAACCCGTCCGACAATATCCCAGCCTAACGCTAATACTTCCCTGAACCAAGGTGATTTATACCCTGCGTCGGTGACGATAATGGGCCGACAGTGGGAAGGTAATATGGCGTGCAACGTTTTTAAGAATGCCTTGTGGGTGGCGGGTTTCTCTTTGGTCTTGTTGCAGTGAACTTCTTGATAAAGTGTGACGGGTCTACCCTTTAAAGATATGGCCGCGCGTAAAAGAAAGTGCGCTTTATGGTCATCTAAATCTGACCAGTCGATTGAGATAACAGGGCGTGACGTGCTGCCACAAAATAGTTGGCATATAGATGCATAGATAAACGGTGTTTCACTTAATAAATGCGGGTTTGAAAGCAAGCGGTCAGCACGTTTAATCCGATGTTTTTCAAAGGCTTTAGTCTTAATTCCTCGACCTATGCTGGTTACGGTTGCTGCGCTTCCGTTGAGCAGGCTCTTAACGCACGCCGTTATCGCGTTTAGACGAGTTTTATGCATTTTATAGCTGACAAGCGATATGACATTGTTCACAATAGATAGGGCATTCATGGCAGTTTGGTCTCGGTGATTTTTGGCGATTGATCTGATCACCAAACGTCATGAATGTTCCTATCTTTTTTATCTTATTGATATTGCAATGTTATTTGTGGGGATACCTCAGGGTCAGAGTACATTTCTATAGCGCGATCTGATCAGCGAAAATAATGGGGTCAGAGTACTTTAAATACTGAAAAAAGTACTCTAACCCCATTGGGTTTTAGCAATCTCCACCACCGCCATCACTGCTACAAGATGAGCTTGAGCTACTGCTTGGCGTATATATCGCTGAGGCACCATCGCTTTGAGAGCCTGGCGTACCACCGCGAGTCTTGGAAATAAACGTAATTAAGAACATCAATGCACATAGCGAAATAATAGCGATAGATGTTTTCCATTCACCGGTTACAGCTCCGCTATAACACGAGTACGCAGCCACGGCTAAACTAACAAGCCTTATTAGTAACCTCATAACGATCTCCTTTTTACCGGAAGGCATTAGGGGTGAAAAATGTACTCTGACCCTGAGGTATCCCCACAAATAATGACTAAAATTCAGTAAGATAAAAAATAAAGGGAACATTCATGACGTTTGGTGATC
>NZ_JANHZQ010000077.1:0-9464 GCF_041414725.1 Alteromonas sp. DY56-G5
TGAATGTTCCCTTTATTTTTTATCTTACTGAATTTTAGTCATTATTTGTGGGGATACCTCAGGGTCAGAGTACATTTCTGGGTCGTTATTTTACTGGCGTAAAAAGGCACAGGCCGCGTTTGTTAATATCAATTGGGGTTTTGCTGATTAGATAAATGCGAGTGGGGGCAGTTACACGCAAAATTCCGCCTTCGGCATTTAAAAACTGTGAAGGCAAAAGTACAGACGTGTCTTCACTTTCTGAATTGTCGGTCTCGGCTTTCACTGCAAAGTGTGACAAACCGCAGTGATCCAGCCAACCTAATATATTATCTGGCGTTGCCACAAAATTATCGTGCCTCAATACGCTGCTATGTAGCGTAATATTCGCACCGAAGACGGGCTTATTCTCTATCGCCATTTGCGTGTTAGGCTTTAAATGCAGACGGTATAGTCCGTGTGCTTCAGGCACAATGTCATCATTCGCATCTGTATTATTCACTAACGTAAGCATACAAAGTTTCACAGGTTAGTTTGGATGGTTTTATTTTGGTGGACTTACGGCAAGCCTGCGTTGATGTGGATCAACTGCCCTTGGGTTTACGCACTTTGTATAAAAAATTAGGCTTCTTGTGCAACAAGCATCTCACCAAGACGCTGAATAGCTTCGGTGCGCGCAGCCTGCGTACTATCAATAAAATTAAAACGCAGGCAATGTCGATACTTACCTGTTGCCGAAAATAGCTGCCCTGGCGCGACATAAATTCCTTTTTGCTTGGCTTCGTCAGCCAGCTTCACGGAGTCATAACGGCTGTTTAGCTCTACCCAAAGCACATATCCCCCTTGAGGGTAGCTAATACAGGTGTCGGCGGGAAAGTAACGCTTAATGTCTGAACGTAGTGCGTCTCGTGCACTTAGGTAATGGTGACGCATAGCCCGAATATGTTTGTCATAACCGCCTTGCTCAATGAAACTGGCTATAGCTAATTGGGGTAGAGTAGGGCACATAGAGCTACTGACATATTTAACGTGGAGCACTTTATTTCTATAGCTTCCCGGCGCTATCCAACCCACGCGAAAACCAGGCGCTAGCGTTTTTGAAAACGAGGAGCACAGTAAAACGCGCCCATCTTTATCGAACGATTTAATGGTTTTTGGACGAGGGTAGGCGTAGGCAATATCGCCGTAAATGTCGTCCTCTATAATGGCTACATCGTACTCTCTGGCCAATTCATATAACGCTTTCTTTTTCGCCTCAGGCATAACGAATCCTTGAGGGTTATTTACCGTTGGGGCGACTAAAATGGCCTTGATCGGCCATTGATCAAGCGCTAGCTTTAATGCCTCTAAACTCAGTCCTGTTTCAGAGTCGGTGGGGATCTCTAATGCTTTTAATTCAGCGCCTTTTATAGCTTGCATAGCACCATAGAATCCGGGGGATTCTACCGCTATCACATCGCCGGCGCTCGCCACTGCGCGAAGGCAAACAGATAAGGCTTCCTGGCAGCCAGAAGTCACAATGAATTCGTCGCTTTGCAACACACAGCCAGATGCTGCTGCCAATCGGCTTAGCTGTTTTCGCAGAGTTTCATCACCTTTTACGTCACCGTATATCATGCCGTCCAAGGCTCGATGTTTGGTGAGTTCATGCAGGCGTTTTATAAGCGGTTTAAGGGTTTTGGCAGTCATGTTGGGCATGGCATGCTGAAACTGGCACAGGGTTTTAGCGTCATGATCTTTATTGAAGGTATTCAGCAAAGTGTCTAGCACGTCTTCCCATTGAGACACATCCATAGGGCGTTGCGGAGGCTTCGTCATGCTAGGGGTGTTATCTATTAATATACTACGGGCGACAAAATAACCTGATTTAGGTTTTGCCTCTACCAGTTGCTGCGCTTCTAACACTCGATATGCTTCCTGCACGGTAGCTATACTTACTTTATGCTCCGTTGACAGCTGCCTAACCGAAGGTAACTTGTTCCCCACCTCAAAAACACCACGCTCGATTTGGGCTTTAAGTTCATTGGCTAATGTTTCGTAAAGCGTCATCGCAATATTTATTCTTATGAAGTCATCTGCATACAGATAACTATATCTTAATTAACAGGGGCTTTTAACCATACAGATTGGTGAAATAACTACCATACAGACGTTATAATGACTAAACTGTATGGCTGTTTTTAAGTGTATTTGGGTATGATGCATACAAAAATATGATTGTATTGTGTTGGTGAAAAACAAGCGTTTGGTTAACCGACCCCTTTCTTTTAAAGAAACGCATTGCTCACCTCAACACATAAGGACTGTCATGGAAACATCTTTACTCATCGCGCTTGCGACATTCGCATTCATCAGTACGGTAACGCCTGGCCCGAATAATATGATGCTATTGGCTTCTGGGGCACAATACGGTTATAAACGTTCGCTGCCGCACATGCTGGGTATTGTAATTGGTGTTGCAGGTCTAATGATAAGCACACTGCTGGGCATTGGTGCGCTGTTCAACATATTTCCCGTACTGTACAGTGTGCTAAAAGTGCTTGGCGTGGGATATCTGTTATGGTTAGCGTTCAAAATTGCCACTGGCCCCGTAGATGAGCCAGTAGGCCTAGTAGAAAACAAAATTAAGTCGACCAAACGCCAAGGGCCGCTCAAGTGGTGGGAAGGGGCATTATTTCAGTTAATTAACCCTAAAGCATGGATGATGGCCTTAGCCAGCGTAGGCACGTTTTCAATGCCTGGCGAGCACTACACCCAATCTGGTATTGCGATTGTTACCGCTTTTGCCGTGATTGGTTTTCCAAGCATCTCGCTTTGGGCAGCGGTAGGCGCAAAAATACGCGTGTGGTTGAGTTCGCCAACTCGAAGACGGCAGTTTAACCTTACAATGGGCGCGGCCACAGCAGCCACGTTATTTTTGATAGTCTAACGGTTATATTAACTGGACGCTGGCCTTTTGGGTGTAAACCGATTGGCTGGTGTCTTTTAAAAAACTGATAAAGGGAACACGTAAAATGGAGTGGGTCGAAGTCTTTATTCAATACTTAAGAGCCTATGAACAAAAGGACCTAGACAGTGTTTCCGATATGTTTGCGGATGACATTGCATTAAGGGACTGGAAAATTTCTGTAAAAGGTAAACGGTTAGCCGTTGATGAAACACGTAAGAACTTTGAGAATGCTGACTCGATAGAAATAGATGTGCTGTCTACTATGGTAAACGAGAAGATGGTGTCTGGTGAGCTCAAAATTGTGGTGGACAAGTCTGAAACACTGTTCGTTGTTGATGTCTTGAAATTTAATGAAAACGGTAAAATCATAGCTATTCATGCTTATCTAGGACGCGACGATTAAATCTAGCGCAAACAATACAAATACAAGGAGCAGGTCTTCATGGAATTGAACCAAGTCACGTTACCCGTTACTAATATGGTCGAAGCGGTGGAGTTTTACCTTACACTTGGGTTCACTCAAATTGTAGATACACCGCATTATGCCAGATTCACCTGTCCTGAAGGCTCGTCCACTTTTTCGCTCTCTTTAGAAAGCGAAAGTGCTCAAAATCACAGTGTAATCTATTTTGAACACGAGGCGCTAGAAGAGTTGTATACCTCTCTTGTGGAAAAAGGTATTCGTTTTGAGCAGCCGCCAACGCAGCAGCGCTACCTTTGGAAAGAGGCCATTTTAAGAGATCCATCTGGCAACAAAATAAAGCTGTACTGGGCAGGAGAGAATAGAGTGAACCCGCCTTGGAAAGTGGAAATAAAGCAGTAGCCATTTAGATAAACTTCAAGAAAAACCGAGATAACCAGTGACAGACTCCCAAACTAGCGTGCACTTTCGCTTAACAAAATTAGATGCCATGCAGGCGTATACGCTAAAACGAGAAATTGAAGGCGCTTACTTTAGTAAGCGTGAAGAATTTGTAGATGAAAAAGGCTCAGGTGCGTTCATTGGCATGGTGCCTTTAAAAGAAAGCCTGTTTGACGAACTCAACGATTACGTTATTCGTCAGCAAATTCAATATGATGACTGCGATATTTATGTTGAATCAAAAATTGCTAACGGTGATATTGCCGTGCCAAGGGTGGTAAACAAATTGCTCAAATACATCGACTGCAAGCTGACTTTCGCTTCTGCGAAGTAGTTTCAATTGCGGTGCGCTACTTAAGCGTGAACCGCCAAGGCAAGGTTGTGTCATCCCGTGCACCTAGCTTACCGGTTTGATCGTCTTTTGCGTAGTCTATGCCAATGCGATACGAACTAGTGATATGTTTACTAGCAATGGCATGGTTACTTTGCTCAATCCAAATCAGAGTGTTATTTAACACAGGCTCACCATTAAGCGCAGGTGTTATCGCAAGAGCTTGTGTCAGCTTAGCTGGACCGTCACATAGATTACGCAATGATGTGTTCACGCCGCGACGTTCACGCATTTTGTCTACACCTTCTGTAGGCTTAATTTTTCGGATCAGAACTGAATCAGTGTGGTCAGCGTCATTTGTAACAATATTCAACATACTGTGAGAACCATAAATGGTGTAGATGTAAGCAACGCCGCCTTGCTTTTTAAGTGTTGATATCGAAGAAGGGCGCCGCAACAGGTGTTTTTCCATGGCAAGATCCTGATGACCACGGTAGGCTTCCGTTTCTGTTATCGTTCCCCCGGTTAGTACGCCGTCGACATTACTAAACAGGACGTTACCAATGAGCGTCTTTGCTATATTGACGACATCGCTATCAGTGAAAAAAGAACGCTGCATTTTTCGTTTAGGTTTACTAATCAACAAATTAAGACGACTTCGTAATTTCGCTGTGAGATTTTAGCACTTTGCTACCGTCGTCCTGTTCAATGAGATATGCTGGGTCGCTGTCGCTAGCCTCTCGTTTTACCGACGAACCCTTAATCGTGCGCTCTACATCATTGGTAAATTTTTCTCTGATATTTCCCGTTGCACTACCGTTTCCCCATTCCCATTCTACTTCTGTATTTACCGCATAATGTTTCATAATTTTTCCCTAAGCCACTAAATCAACTATTCACTTAGTTGTTTAACGAAAAGAATAAGACCTGAGTTCAAAAAAGGAGAAAAATAAGGATGGTAAAAAAGTAAAGAAAGTTTGAAACCCTAGGGCCTGTTGACCTTTGTTGTACATTTTTGCAGCGGTCTGTGTGCCATCTAGACAAGGCGGATGTTTGACGGTTTAGTGGTTCTAAATCGAAAACATTCAACGCAGTATAGATGGCACAAAGGCGCTGCCCGAAGGGGGCGTTATGGAAGCCTTTTACTCTTTGTCACAGTCCTTTAACTTAGCTCGCTAGGCTTGCAGGACTGTTTCGCGATTAAAAGGCTTCCATTTAGACCAAAATTCGTACACCAAAGGTCAACAGGCCCTAGGAAAGGGTTTCAATTTGTTTTTGTTTGGGTAGTTGTTTTTGCGTAGCTGAACTCCCGGCGGTAGCAATAACGACTAAAGCCACTGCAAACCATTGTGAAAGCGTGAGGGTTTCATCAATAATGATGAACGCCGCTATGGCTGCAACGGCAGGCTCAACACTCATCATAATGCTGAAGGTTTGCTTAGGCATATTGCGCATTGCACTCATTTCTAACGTATACGGGATAGCCGACGAGAATACGCCTACAGCGAACCCGATGAAAACAGCCTGTGGCGAGAGTAAGGCGATACCTTGACTTGCAACGCCAATAGGCACTACACAGATAGCGGCCACTAGCATGCCTAATGTTACCGTAACACCGCCAGAACCTTCGTTGCCTGTTTTGTTTCCAAATACGATATAACCGGCCCAAAACGCTCCGGCTGTAAGGGCAAGAATAACGCCGACGGGATCTAAGCTCTCGGCCGACGCGCCGCCAATATCGGGAAGCAGCAAACAAACGCCTGCAACGGCTAAAATAGCCCAAGCAAAGTCTCTCTTTTTTCTGGCACTAAAAAATGCCACAGCCAATGGTCCGGTGAACTCAAGCGCAACACCTATGCCAAGGGGAATACGCTCAATCGCAAGATAGAAGATGATATTCATTGCGCCTAAGCAAGCGCCGTAGAAAATAACGTTACGCCATCCTTTTGCGCTTAAGCGCGCTCTCCAAGGTCTAAAAATTACTGTTAACACCAACGCGGCGAAAAACGCACGAAGAGCACTGGTGCCTTCAGGGCCAACTATAGGAAAGAGTTGTTTCGCAAACGATGCACCAGACTGTATGGTTACCATCGCCAAAAGCACTGCGACTATGGCAAGTAAAAAACGTTGATTCACAATATATTGCAACCTGGATGAGACAAAACCGGATTATATTTGTTCTAAAACTGAAATGCTCGTTGATAAGGGAAAGTATTGAAAATTAAAGTCTAATAACCAAAACGCTATGGCAGCGGTCGCGAACACCGTCTATGCTACCCGCTGCAAACGCGTGCGATTTATGATGGCCAAATGAGCAAAATGACTCAGCGCACTACAGTTTAAAATACGACATCAAGCTTCGTAGAGTAGGATCGAATTGATCAGGAACGCGTTCAATTGTCATGTGGTACTCAGCTACGTTCCAAAATGTACCGCCTAGAAGAAGCGCTATAAGCACCTGGGTAGTCATTGTAAACTTGATATAAGGTTTATCTTCAGTAGGCTCAAACAATGTATTTATTTGAACGCGTTCATTTTTCATGTCTATCTTGGCGTAGATTGGGCATTGCAAGCCAGCTTGCAGTTGCTCTACCGGCTTAATGTGTAAAACCACATCAGTATCTGGGAATGTAGATAACCTTTCTTGCGCGCTCCATACGTTTGCTCTGGCCTTAAAAATTAAGCTATTGATTGGCATCATAAGCCCGTCAGGCCAAGTTATTCTGTGAAGCTCGCAAGGAAAATCAGCTAGAGACTCAGCGTAGTTTATTCTGTCTTGCTGAGTAAAATTCCTATCTAGCGCGAGAGGCGAGTGCTCTGTCGAACGGGAAGCTAAGTCCAGAGCGTCACCGGTCGATAACATGACCAGCTTATTCTCGTTAATATTGTGATTACGCCAGGCCGATTCTATTTCCTCAGGGCATGCTTGATGTTGATACTGCGCGTATTGATAACCTGTTCCTGCTATCACAAAAGATCCAGCTGCTGGAATATTGAAATCTGCATCAATAATTTCCGCAAGTTGGCAAAACTTCTGTAATCGAGAGGCTTTTAACTGTGCTACGCGAGTGTGTTTCTCATCATCGCTATAATGAGAAAAAACAAAGGGGTAAATACTTGCGCCACTGTAAGCAAGAATTGCAGCATCAAGCTTACCGAAGGTCGCCTTAATTTGCTCTGCGTGCCTGATTTGCATCGGGTTGTCTACAGCAAAAAATACCTTGTACCCGTTTCCATCTTCAAGATATATCGACGAATCAACAGGTATGTTTGTTTCATTCACGATATCGTCAGAAGACCCTGAAAACTCTTTTATAATGGTTATACTGTGCTCGCCAAGTTCCCAAGGTTTGTCAAAGGTACATTCCGTAATATTCGTAAACCCTAATTGCTGTAAAGCTAAGCGAAGGGCAGGGGGCGGAAATTTACCGATCAATATTGGGATGTCTTTATCAAAATGAGATAGCGTAAAAGGATTAAAGTGGTCACCATGAATGTGACTAATATATAAATAGTCGGGCTTTAAATTTAGATAGCGTGTGCGCTGCTTTTCATGCATAGGGGGGTAATTGAAAAGAAGGCCATGGTAAATGCCGTCTTCATACCAAGGATCGGTTAAAACCGTTGTTCCGTCACTGAAAGTAAACAAAAAACTCGCATTCGTTATATATTCAATTTTCATTAACAATCCTAAGGCTTTTGCGCGATAACAATGGCTTCTCTTCCTAAGTTTAGGTTAGAAAAAGCGCGATAAATATCTTGTCGTAAGTGGCTTAACCCCGCATTTTCCATGAACCATTCAAAGTTGACACGTTTCAGGTGACATTCTCGGCCCACGCTTGGAGTTTCAATGTAGTTGTCGCCCATTGCTAGAAACAGGTCTAGCGGGAAGCTGGAAAAACGGCTTAAAGGATTAAATCCACATTTTGAAACGAGTGCTTCTAGCGAGTCAAAATCAAAGTAATTAAGGTGGTGTGGGACAGCAACCCACCAAGGTTTGTAGTCTTGTGTTTTTCTTAAGCCTTCTTGCAGAGGGTTGAAGTCATTAGGGACACCCACAACTAAAACACCACCACTGGCAAGTTTGTCGAAAGCCACATTGATAAGAGAGAATGGGTCGGGAACATGTTCTAGAATATTGCGCATGTGAACCACTTTGATGTTTTTTGGAAGGCTGGTTAGGTCAGCATCGAAGCTGCTATTAATAATATCTAAGCCTTTATCACGGCAATGGTTTGCCGCTATTGTACTTATTTCGACACCAACTGTATTCCACCCTTCCTCTTTGGCTGCTTCCAAAAACAGGCCTGCACCGCAGCCAATATCAACCAGAGTATTATCATCACTAGGCGAGATAAATTGAGCTATTTCGTTAAGCACGTCGCGATAGCTCATGAGCCACCAATCGCGGTCTCGCTCATAGTAATTTAGCCTATCTCGTTCGCCGTCATCATAATGGCTGTCACGATAAAGAGTCTCATTTTCGAGCTTGTCTGGAAGTGGCGTAACATGTTTGAATCCGCACGTTTCGCAGTCAATAACATCGTAACCATCACCTGAAATAACGACGTTTCCTGAATGTGCCATGGTGTGTCCTAATTTTGTTCTTTATTTTGAGAGGCGTTTTTCATTTTATCAAAAACTGAATCAAGAAACGTACCATTAAGAGTGAAGCATAAGGTAAGGTGTTAAAGTCACTCTGCTGGAACATGGTTTGTCTGAAACCGTTTGCTTAGACTAACTTTCTGTATGCTTAACAATTAGGACGTTTTTATGGATGTAAGAAACCTAACTTCACCGATAGATATTAAAGGCTTTTCGGTGATTACCAATAATCACACTGAATTCTCACCACAGGGAAAGATACCCACACTTTGGCAAAGGTTTGATAATTCGATAGCTGTTGACTATAAAGGCGGCGAGCGAGTGTATGGCGTGTATTTCAACTACGAATCCGATCATTCCGGTGACTTTTCCGTGTTGGCTGGGTTTGACGGTGACTCAGTGCCCGAACATTTAAAGGTTGAGCACATCACTATTCCCGCAGGAAAGTATCTCGTTTTTTCGCGACAAGGTGAAATGCCGCAAATTGCCATTGATGCATGGAGCGATATTTGGCGCTATTTCACAGAAGGAGGTGCCGAGTATGAAAGGACGTTTTCAATAGACTTCGAGCACTATGTGAGTGGCAACCATATAGACGTTTATATAGCAATAAAATGACGTCATGTTAACTTTATAATAAAAAAACGGCGCTAATAAGCGCCGCAGACTGTTGAAAAAGCCCTAGACGAAAGTCTGGGGCTTTGATCTAATAGGCATAGTGAAATTCGGAGTGTTCA
>NZ_JANHZQ010000078.1:0-8980 GCF_041414725.1 Alteromonas sp. DY56-G5
GCAAGCCAGAGCCGATTATCGAGCAACTACTACCATGGCAGTTTACTAACCGCTAGGTGGGATTACCGGACGGATACGAAATAAACAGCCACGATGAACTTGCAAAGCACTATCTAATGTTCGATAGAACAGAGGGTGAATTTATAGGAACGTTCAGAATTATATTGGGTGCTGATTTGCCAATTGGTAAGCTCTTAGGGGAAGACCATATACTCCACCCGGCTCGAATAAATAACTACAGCAGCAACGGTGAAGTAAGCCGCTTTTCGTTACTTCGAAAATACAGAAACACCGGTATTACCCCCGCGTTAATTCTATTTGCTGGCTACACAGTCTCTTCAATGGGGTTGCATGGTGCATATATGGTGATGGAAAAAAGGCTTGCTAAGTTCATTACTTCAATAGGAGTTTCAGCGAGGAGATTAACTGAAGATATGCAGCTAAACGGCGTCCGTGCAGTGTATTACATCAGCTCGGCTGATGCACTTACACCGATTGCAAAAGATGTGGGTTGGAACAATGAAGCTTTGAATAAGACATTTGAAGCATTCCACCTTAAGCGCGACATTACCGCCTAATATAAATAAACAACGAATGGGGTTAAGGTCAATAAAGCCTATGCCCCTCAGAGGTAGACCATGCGATATTCCATTTTAATTATGTTTGTAACACTACTTGTGATTGATGCTAGCAATGCTGAGACCTGGAGAGGGTTAGAGGTTGCACCCGAGAACCGGTGCTCCCCCTTCGATAGGAAAAGCCAATACCCTTATCCCCAGTCTGTAGAAGATGAGATTGTCCGCTCAATGGGGGGGAAGGTATACGGCCCCTATACTGGAAGATACTTCAAGACAGATAGCGAAACAGATATCGAACATATTGTCAGTGTTTCTGAAGGGCATGATTCAGGCCTTTGTAAGGCTTCGCCAGAAGTGAGGATTGCTTTTGCTACAGACCCATTAAATCTAACTCTAGCAGCCCCTAACGTGAATCGATGTGGTGCTGGTGGTAAATGTGGCTACGACGGCGGAGAATGGCTACCGGAAAGAAATAAGTGTTGGTTTAGTCATAGTGTTGTTGCTGTAAGAAAAAAGTACGGCTTAACGATTGATAGAGCAGAGGCAACTAGCCTTGAAGAGGTTATGAGTAACTGCTCAAGTTTTGAAATGGTCTTTGAGGACATACACACTGAGCAAATGGACTTTGCTGCTAGTGGCGCCAGTAACCCCTTAGAGCGGTATGACACGAACAACAACGGCAAGATTACCTGTGCTGAAGCTCGAAGTCATGGCATTACCCCTGTTAAAAGAGGCCACCCAGCTTATGAGTTTATGTATGACAGGGACGGTGACGGCATTGTTTGTGAGTAAAAAGATTAATTTATGTCTGAAGTATAGTGTTAAGTTAGTTAATTCGAGAACAAATTTTAAAACGGCTAGAAAGGAGTCAGCTGGTGGATAAATCACTTGCTAAAGGATTAGTGAACCGGATCATGCGCAAACTGCATCATCAGTTTAGTGAGCCGGACTTTGTGGTTCATGGTAGCCATCGCAAACAATGCAAGGCAGTACTTGCTAGGTGTAAGGAACGTTCATCAGCCACACTGATTTCACAGCGCTTTAAAGATACAAAGAATTGGGAAGTTATATGGGGTGAATGGGTTTTGTTTTCTAGTAAGGCATCACTTAATGCGCCTCGCATGCCAATTGAAAGTTACGACAAAATTGCCTTTGATTTAACGTTTACTAATCCTAAAACGTCGATGGGCGCTGGCGTCTTCTTTGTAGAGCTTTCAAAACATTCGCTTGTAAGGCTCATTATGCGGTGCGGTCACGAGGTGAAAACGCCATCGGACCTTTGGAAATTTCTGCAGAGAATTACTCGCCAATTATTATTTGCCGCACTTGAATTGTCTCGTTATAACAGTGGGGCAAACGATGAGGGGTATACACTTGATGAATACAAAGCGATTGCTAACGGTTTATCTCCTCAAACACAGCAATACATTATTATCGATGGCTTTTATATACCCTTAAGCTACACAATTAAGCCGAATAAATTCGGCGGGGTTTCTCGAGTAGTGACAGTGAAAACGTTTATGCCGGAAGAGTACGAAAGCAGTAAACGGGCATTGGAAAACGAAAAGCCCTTAACACCTGGGCGTGATTTTTTCGATTACACCGATGTATTTCCATTTTTGAAAAATAATATCGGGAGCTAGCTCCATCTGTTCAAAAAAAGAGCGGCATAACGCGCATAGTATCGTATAATAAGATTGAACGTTGAGAAACGTCCGGCTATTTAAAATCGCAGTGATAAAAATTAAATAAAAATGAAAAAAGGGCAGTTCATAGCCCTCGCATCAAGCGCTAACAGACATCTGGTGAAAACCATGAACTCTATTAGTTACGATTTTATTGAGACCATGTTCTCAGTTGAGCCAATAATTGCTTACCTTGTCATTGCATACTTTTATTTTAGTAGGTTATGCAAAACAATTGAGGTGTACTGGCAAAGTAGAAAGTAATCGCTGGTAATTTTTAGCTATAAATTTCAAGCCCTCTTTATGAGGGCTTTTTTGTTCCTGTGACCCATCCTAAGTAATTTATAGAGGCTATTTACAGTGTCTAAATCACCAACTTTAATTGAGGGCCAGAGTTAATATTGCCCTGACATTTATGGGTGAAAGTTAGACCTGCTCTCTATTGCCCGGTACGCTAGAGTACAAGAGGTAAAATCTTCGAAAGTGATTTGAAGATTTGGAACGGTCTGGATAAGGCGTCAATTTGCTACGCTTACTTGTACTAACTCCCCTAATGTAAATATGTAGACCTAGAAGCTATGCACTTTGTAAAATTCTTATCAATGTAAAAAGAGTAAATATGAGTCCACGTGATGCTTTAAAGCTCTAGTTTCATAAGCCATTATTACTACTAGTTATCGCAAGCCTGTAGCGTTAGATATTCTTGAAATCCGAATGCGGAATCAACTCACTGCTGGTGTCTCATTTCTTTTTATCGCGCCTAGTGAAATAGTTCTTGTTTTTTTGCGAATATCATGCTCTTAATTATCAACTTCGACATTGGAAGTCTATATCTCAAAAAAGGAATTTTATGAACCACTCTTATTTTTCTGGTTTTAAAAACCTGCCTAACATAAAGCTTTTTATTATCATTTTCGCATTTATGGCCTTCTCTTCCGAGAGTAGCCAAGTCTCTACTAAATCGTCTGCTAAAGGTGAAGTTAGTGCAAGCGTAAGTGTCATCGATCCTGGAGGACCTGGGTTTGAAGATAGTATTGAAAATTATATTCCGCCCAAAACCTTCACGTATAATTTTAATGAGTTAAATAACGTTACAACCGATGTTCCCACACTGACAACTGAGCTAATGGGGGACCATATAGATCCCTATACTGGTACAGTTTCGTGGCAACATACAGATGTTTCCATACCCGGTAATTTCGACATAGATGTATCTTTAACTAGAACTTTGCACGACACAGGAAATTGGTTTGGCGCTACTAGGGAACTTGGCAATTGGAGCTTAGCCATTCCCCATGTTAGGACATCTTACGTAACTGAATTAGACGGAACTCTTACGTCAGCTAAGTTTGGAATTCAACCTGCATGGTATCGTAACGAGGCTTGCTCAGGAGGTCTCAATGCTAATCCCGACTTCCACAAGTTAATAAGAGAAGGAACGGTTAGATATAACTTCGAACTTAAGAAAGAAGATTATTGGCAAGGTGACACAATTAGTATTCCTGGGGTTGGCAGTCAAAAAATCTTACAGGATGGAACGGTTAAAAAAACAACTTCACTTTGGAAAATTGAATGCGTCGATGTAAATGGAGTAGATGGTTTTAGAGTTACACTTCCTGATGGAAAAGCTTATACATTCGGTAACCTTAAAAAATTAAAATCGTTTAAAGATGTTTTTCTTGTATCTATTCCAGCTTGTATTCCTCAATGTACGGTTCCTCCTATTAGCGGAGAAAGTCTACCTAACGAAAAAACCCGCATGCAGCTTGTGCATGCTTTTATGCAGGTTACTGAAATCCGAGATCGATTTGGCAACTGGGTAAAATACAGTTACGACACTAATGGTAACCTCGATAAAATCACATCATCGGACGCACGCACGATAGACGTCAGTTTTACCTCAGGAGCCGATGCACGTGTTCAGTCTGTAGTAGCCAATGGCAGGCAGTGGACCTATTCGTATGACGCCCCTACAGCAACTAATAATAGCAGTGTCTATAGGTTGAAAACAGTGACTCGCCCTGACTCCCGCAAGTGGCAGTTCGCATATCCAGATTCGAGTGCGAAATTCTGGAGACAAGACAGAATTGCCGAGAATACGCAAATTGACGGCGCTTTTGCCACAATGTGTTCGGCCGCTCTTAATGCCGACTTTATTACGATAACTCATCCAGGTGGAGCAGTTGGTAGTTTCGCATTAAAGGAGCGATGTGTAGGCCAAGCTGCTGTACCGAAGCTTCCTGAACATAACCACTTTGGACAAGGTGGTCCATATCAAAGTTATGAGCTTCAAATTTTTAGTCAACAATTTGTTCTTAGCAAAAAGACACTAAATCTCGGCGGAGGTACTATTTATCCTTGGTCGTATAATTATAGCGATATCAACGGATACTTTTATGGGGATACTAAACCAAACAATGCTACGTTAGAAATAGACGGCATGCCAACATATGCTGATGTGAGTTTTATCGAAGAAGATATTGCAGATGTTAACGCTACGTTGGTCTCCAATCCTGATGGAAGTCACAACTTGGCCGTTAGTGATCGGCGGTATGGATATCTCAACGGACAGCAATTATATAGTGCGACATACGATAGTAACTTTAATTTAGTGAGTTATTCTAAGTCATTATTTGCAGTTAGCCCAATCGATTACGGAAATACTAAAGAGTGGGTAAGTGCTATTCCAGAGTACATGACAAATCCTGTACCCCCACAATTTTCTGGGCAATATGCTTATGATAAGGCAATTTCTTCTAGTAAGCATATTCGATTAGTAGAGAAACATATTTCTTTACAAGACGAGGGCATCAGCACCGACTATAAAGAAATTTTCAGTAATTTTAATACTTACGAAAAGCCTCAATTGATTGAGCAGGACGGTCCGAGTGGTAATCGGCGAATTAAACAAGGGTTTGCGCACAACACTGCTACTTGGGTTCTCAATAAACCCACTACTGTAGATGTAAGTATAAATAACGAATCTTATAAGAGGTTATCAGAGTTAACTTATTATAGCGCGACCTCTTCTAACACTTCCTATCGGTTTCAAGTAAAAGACGAAAAGTACTTTGGAACAACACGTAAGACTTATTCTGGCTACCACAGCGCAACCGGGTCAAAAGGTCAGTTGCAGCATGTTGATTTGCACTTGAACACCTCTGGAGCCAAGCGACGAATAACCTTTGAAAATTACAAACGTGGCATTGCACAAACTGTTAGGGTCCCCAATCGTTATACAACCGGTACAATGTCAATGACGAAGGTGGTAGACAATAACGGCTGGGTTATAACGTCTACAGATTTCAATGGTACTTCTAATCGTTATAGGTACGACAAAGCTGGCTTAATTGCGGCAATGGACTTAGAAAGTGATACGTCTGTTAGTGATGGAAATTGGCGTGATCAGTTATTCAGCTATTCTTATCTAAGTAGTGGAGGTCTGGTTAGAACAACTCGACATTGTACCTTAAATGCTGCGATGGATGCTTGTAGTGGGAGTACTTCAATTACGACTACAGAAACGTTTGATGCACTCTATCGGCTGACGAAAAGAAGAATTAATGGAAGTGCAGAAGATCGATATCAACTATTTGATTACAATGCCAACAACCAGGTAACTTTTGAATCATTCAAAAGTGGAAGTAGCAGTGAGTCTCGTGGTACGACAAAGACTTATGATGCCATTCGCCGTTTGAGTACGGAATCAGTATCAGGGTTGGGCACTACTCAATACAACTATCTTGCAGACAACTCTCTAGAGGTTGTTGACGCCAATGGCAATTCTACAAAAATTTCGTATCGCTCTTTTGCGGCACCGAGTTATCAAACAACTACGATGATAGAGTCTCCAGAAAGAGTCACTACCGATATTACTTATGATACCTTTGCCAATGTAAAAAGTATTACGCAAAGTGGTGGCAGTCAGTCACAGACTGAAAACCGTTTTTATGATAGCAACAATAATCTTTGCTTAGTCTCGCGGAAAGATATTGGTAATGTTCGAAGCAGCTTCAATCTTTTGGGAGAACTTCAGTGGCAAGCTCATGGTACTGTGAGCAGCTGCTCGAGCTCAAAGCCGAGTTACGCAGTTGACTTTAGTTATGACAACTTGGGGGATTTACGCTATGTAAACTACCCCGATAGCTCTCCAGATATTGACTACACACTTGATAATGTAGGTAATATTAAAACTTTGAAAGCGGGCAGTGTAATTAGCAGTTACACTTACAACAATCAAAACTTAGTCGAAAGCGAGTCTGTTGTAATACCTGGACGCAGCGGAGCACTGAAAGTAGATTATCACTACAATAGTAATTTACATTTACGCGGTATCACCTACCCGGGAGGAAATCGAGTTGTCAACTTGACTCCAAATGCGTTTGGAGAGCCCACAAACATTAACCGTTCGGGAAGAACTTTTGCTAGCAATATAGACTTTTATCCTCATGGAGTCATAAAACAGTTTACTTATGGCAATAGCGTTACACACAACACCACGCTATTTGGTCAGAGTAACCTGCCGTCTCGTATGGCAGATATGAAGGGTACAACTCGCTTAGCATGGTTCGATTATACCTACGACAACAATGCAAACATAAAAAGTATCCTAGACGGCACTGACAGTGGTTATAACCTTACTAATTTAACATATGATGGGTTAGATCGCCTTAAGTCAACCACCGGAGGCTCAAAAGCAGGTAGCACCTCTGTAAGTTATGATGCATTAGGTAATATCACGCGTTTGGACACCCTTAATAGATCATTAATCTATTCTATTGATTCAAACCAAAATCGACTTAAAAGTGTCAGTTCTTCTGGAAGCAAAGCAAAAGCCTATGGTTACTTTAACTACGATACTCGTGGCAATATTATTCATAACAGTCACTTTAGTATGAGTTACAACTTGGCGAATCAGATGACTGCGGCGAACGGATTTTCATTTACCTATGATGGATTCAATCGCCGAGTAAAGTCTGCGAAGAGCGGGAGCACGGCATATTATCATTACAGTCAAGATGGAAAGCTTCTCTTCAGCGAGAGTAATGGCGTTTGGAAAAACTACATTTATATTGGAAGTCGTCTCATAGCAAAAGATTCTAGTTCATCAACAAGTTTTATTCATACTGATATTCTAGGCAGTACTACCGCGCAATCTAACAGTAGTGGAACACTTATTAACAACAGTCGACGACACTATAAGCCATTTGGGGATACTTATGAGACTGCTAGTAATGAAATAGGCTATGCGGGACACAAGTTCGATAGTGAATTGGGCTTAAGCTATATGCAGGCACGATACTATGATCCAGTTATCGGCCGGTTTTATTCGAATGACCCGGTAGATGCGTTGGGGCACATGCAACGTGGCAACAGCATTACACATGGTTTCAACCGCTATGCTTACGCTAATAACAATCCATATAAATATACTGACCCTGATGGGGAGTTCGTTCAATTTATAGTCGGGGCAGTTATTGGAGCTGCAACAACATATAATTCAATTAAAGATTCAGATATGAGTTTCGCTGAAAAAGCTGGGGCGATGGCAGTTGGAACTCTAGTCGGAGGTGCCTCAGGTGGTATCGGGACATTGATTAATATGGCAAAGGGAGCTGGCACGGTAGCATCATTGACAACAGGTGCGTTAGCGGGTGGAGGAAGCGAAGCCACAACTCAACTAATAAATCGTCAAGAAATGGACGGCGTCGCAATAGCTGGAGCAGCGTTAGAGGGAGCTGTAGCGGCGGTTAGCGGTAACGTTGTTGCTGGTGTTACAGTTCAAGGTAATGCGAAGTCTCAAGTAGCGCAAGAGGTTAAAGAGCAAGCTACTGCTATCGTGGAAACAGCAACTGCGGGTCTAGTACAAATGGGCGTCGATGAACTCCAAAAAGACTAATCGTTCAATCAATTAAAAATCATGAAGAGCAAAAATGACTGAAAAAAAGTATGTTAACGCTTGGTTTGTTATAAGTATTCTATCTATATTAGTTGGCATCTATATAAACTATGTTTTTATTGTAAAAGACGGTGGGGTTCCAAATAAAGCAGAGTTGACTATCATTAGTGGCCAACTCAATGCATTTGAGACTAAGAGCAACGGTATCAAATTTAAATTGAGTGGATTTGAACCTGCACTTATTGTTAAAACAAAAAAAGAGAATCTTAAATTATTGGAAGTTTTTGAAAACACTCAGGGTGATGCGCTGTTTGAGGTGTTGGTTGATGAAACGAAGGAAGAATGCCAGCAAAAACTGAGTTATTCTTGCTCTGTATGGAGCTTACAAATTGATGAGTCTCCGTTCTTAGATTACGGTACTTCGGCAAAACAAGTTCAAGAAACTAGTGATCGTATCAATATATTTTCAAAGGTTTTGATTGCTGTTGGAATTATCGGAGCATTTGCTTTGGCTTTGTATAAAGTAAAGTTGAACAAAACCAAATAAGGTAAATTGTGACTTTTGAATCCAACCACATCGCCTCGCACTCGCGGGGCCTTGTTTTTACAGAAGGCTGACGACTCGTTGAAATTCTACATTACGCCAATAGCCGAGTGACTTCTTGCCATTGGGCGTGATGCGTTCGAGGTAATCTGGAATATCAACTAGCTTTGTCGCAATATTGCTTCCGCTAATGCAATTTGGGGTTCTAGGGATTTTCCCCTCTAAAAAGACATAATCCTCTGTAGACCACACCAATAAATGGCTGCGGAGGTGG
>NZ_JANHZQ010000079.1:0-8929 GCF_041414725.1 Alteromonas sp. DY56-G5
GTTTTATTATCGAGTTCGAGGAACGCCTCGAAAAGCATATTAACTAATGGCAGTTACACAGAATCTGTTACAGGCTCCAGGTATCCCGCCCGAATCGCTTTTACCTAAATTATCTAATACCTCTATCTTGCTACTTAACGCTGTAGTTGTGAGTAACAAAACTTCACCAGTGACTATCATTTCATGTCCAAGCTCGCTCAACGAATAAAGTAAATCATTACTTTCTCCGACTAAGCGTAGGCTGTTCGATATGAACATATCAACCTGTCTATCCTTTTCATGTATTATCAGTGTTCCATCATTGCTTTCAGAAACGAAAACCCTTCCGCTCTTACCTTCTGTAACTTTTGATGTGGCGTACCAAAGTTCAGCTAAGTCAGCGTGTGTCAAAATTGATTCATCTAGACTTGACGATGATTGTATGCCCATTCCATTGAGCATACTGTTGAATTCTTGTTTTCTTACAGAGTCAATCCACCATGTGGCACCTAATGCAATCCAACCAAGTTCTCTTACACTATAATTGTCCATGAAAGATGGGACAGGTTGGAGATATGGGGGGATGTCTTGGCCTGAATTATTTAATTCATTGTTTTTCATCTCCGAGTATTCATTGCGAATGCTTCTTACCCTATTTTCATATTCATTCGAAATTGAGGCTAGTTGGTCTTGGGTACTTGCTATTAATTGCTCTAGAGCGGAATCTTCCAGTTCGTCTACTAAGTAACTGTTGACGAAATTGACAGCTAAAATTCCTACTTGCTCCCTTGTTTGAAGAAATGCATTGAATGATGACTCAATAAACCACTCTTCAGGTACACCATCAATAGAGAACTTAAAATTTGGTAAATCAGCATTTATTTCATATTTTCCACAACTATCAATCGAGTAAGTTGTAAAGAATGAATCATTTCCTTGGGATACTGAAACAACGGTTTCACCAGTACGGTCAATATTTTTAGTTAGGTGTGTTTTGATTAGTTCTTCACCTTCAACTGCATTAAGTCCTTCTTGGCAGATAAATGTTTCAAATAATTGGGAAGTGATCTTTGATGATTGGATATTTGTTTGAGAGTTAAATTGACCACCGACGCTCATATTGTCATATGCAATATTAGCTAATTGGTTAGCATTTTGAATGCTGTAGCCGTTAATAAGTATGTGGCCATATTGGAAGAAACAGTAGCCGGCAGATAAAGGAACTGTTGACAGTAGCGCTATTATTAAACGGACGGAAACGCCAGCTTGGTCCAGGTCTGATTTTTTATTTTTTCCACTATGGGTCGCTGAAAAGAACCAAGTAAACAAGTTCCAACCGACTAGGAGCAAAACGATACCAAATAGAGAACCACACCAAACAATCATTACTTTTCCTAAAAGCGCGTCTGGTGAGTCCGGGGCTTCTCCACCTTGGATAATGTTTACAACATCTCCAAACATTCCCCTTAGTATTTGAACCGACAAGTCGGTCCTATTCTCTACAATTGGATCGTCTGCTTGAGCTTCCTGCGCCATCAGCTTTCCTGAATTTATAGTCAGAACGCATATAGACAATAGTAAGGCTCGGGTAAGTTTTCTAATGCTCATAATTTTCCCGACTTATCTGGCTTTTGCGATTGTTAGCACCGCAACACATAAAGATAATTTCATTGTCTATTCAGCGCGGTAGGTTTCAAACCGCTTTTCCCACTTATTGAACATTTAGAGGATGTTATGCCAGCAGCAATAAGATTTGACTCACACTCGATAACTGAGCACTGGAATAACTTTCCAGAAATAAAATATCTTTTTGAAAGAATTTCTGATGTTGAAAAGTGGGTGCTTGATTTCGATGCTGAAACAGCTTTAAAAATCGAAAATTGGGTGGAGGAGATAGATGATAAATTGGATGTAATTAAGAACAATCATCCGGCATTGCTTACTCTGCTTGCATTCATGTCGGTATCATCTTCGATGTACTTGCTTCAAATGCTCGAAGTTAGAATTCCTGGGCTAATAAGCAATCTGTCCCTTTCGGCTTCAAAGCTAGCTGATAATGAAAAGTATGGCAGACAGTCAGTAATTCTCATCGAGCGCTTGGCCGCAGCTCACACTCAGGTATCTCTATCTCAATTACTAAATAATAAACGTCTCGCACTAGTGTACGCGGCCATTGACAAAGTACAGAAGAGAAAAGGAAGTTCACTATGAAATTTTCAATATACGGGAAGTTACTGTTAGCGAGTGTAGCTTTTTCTGAATTAGCAATTGCTCAGGAAGAAGACGCATTCGGTTGTGCAGAGTCAGATACTTCGATTGCTTGCTCACAAAAAAATCAGGTTCAAGAAATTTGGACGGACATGAATAAATCATTTTCATATCTAACAGATGATTTAATACAAAATCCTTCTTCAGCGATCGATGCCGGTTGCTTAAATGACATTAATAAGGTCGATATTAATGCTATAGCAATAGACCCCAAATCGATATTTTCAGGGATATACGCAGCATTGAAAGACCAAATCTTAAACAAAGCTTGTGATGCCATAAATGACAAAGTTAACGAAGCAACATCTTATCTAGATCAAAGGCTTGAAGCTCCGATGGGTATCGGTTCTGTGTCTGTCAGCACACGAGGCTCGTCAGATGTACAAAGTTTTTCTGATATTGCATCGTCACGTTCAAGGCTTACCAACCGAGAGGCAACATCTGAAGCAGTTCAGGAAGTTTTTGGTGAATATCCAAGGATTACCCGTAGAGATTGGACCGACCAATCTGTAGAAGAAATAAAAGTAGAGGCCAGAGGGGTTGATACTAGAAGTCAGCGTACCGAAGACCAAGAAAGGCTTGATTCACTTCTAGATCTAGACCGTTTATTTAAACCGGAGGTTGAAGAAGAGGAGGAATCGAATGAAGAGAATAATTAAAGCTGCACCATTACTCTTAATGTTTGCTGCATCTGAAGCTCGTGCGGGTTGCGATGCTTGTATTCAAGCGTCTGTTGAGAAGGCTTCAGCAAGTATTAGCGCGTCGTTAAACTCTTTAAAAACTACCGTAGACACAAATGTACAAGCGACAAATCAATTAAAAGTGACTGTTGATACATCTAATTCAACGATGGTTGGATTATTGAATGCACAACAACAACAAATGCTGACTGCGCTAGATGGTGTGGCAGCAAAATTAAGCCTTTCACAAGAAAAGCTCGGTGTAACTATACGAAATTTAACAGATTACACTGTAAATGAAATTAACCTAGCGATAAAGAATCAAACTAAGACAGAAGGTTTTATAGACAATTCGAAGGAATTTGGTCCATTAGCGCATCCCGTATCAAACGATATTACTGTAAATAGAGCTGAGCATTTAAAAGTAGCGTTGGTCGAATTAAACGGGTTATTAGATGACAGTGTAAAAAAGTTTCAGAGTTGGGCGTTGGTTGTTGGCGAATCAGATTCTACGAGCAGCCTAAGAGCCAAAAAGGTCAATGAGAAAATAGAGGAGTTAACACCCCTTCTAGACTTACTTCATTTACCAGTCATATCAATAGAGGATACAAGCTCATTACTCAATTTAATGAAGCTACTTGTTTTACCAAATCCTCAGAAAATTTCAGATTTAAGTGAGGTACAGAAAATTGCATATTTCTCAGAAATAGCAAAAAAGTCTGCAGCCTATAGAGCTCTTGCTTCTGAAGTTATAAATAAAGCAGCACTATTATCTATTGATGGTTGGGATATTGGGTATACACAAGTAACCGCATTAGACGGAAAAACTTCAATTGAAGAGTTTATTGCATCCGAGACTGAGCGAAAGTTGGTTTCAGAAGATTGGCACTTAGATGTTAAAACAAAAAGCGATACAGGTCTTATTCGCGAGCAGATTAACCAAATGAACATTACTAACTTCCTGCTTAATGAAATTATCAAACAGGAGCGTCTTTCATTAGCAATGGAGGCAAATAAGTAACATGGTACGGTTTATCCTATTTTCCATTTTTCTGTTCATTCCTTTTAAAAGTCATGCAAATTTTGGTTTCGGGCCATGCTGCTCTGGTTACACTTGTGGAATTATTCCATGTGATTCCTCTTGTGCCGGTAAGGCTTTTAATAGTTTTGGAACCAAAGCTAGTCAGTTACTAAGTAGCGTTAATACAAGCTCTAAAGATTTGTCGCTCTCTGAGGCTGATGTCTCAGCCTCTGTTGCAGAAATGTACAGCTCCCTTGCAACATCTTACCAATCAAATCATGAAAGCAAGATAACTGCTCTTGATGGTGTAGCACTAAAATTGGAACTTGCCCAGTCCGGTCTTAGTAAATCGGTGAGTACATTTTTTGAGGCTCTTGTATCAGAATTTGTGAATGCACTAAAATCCCAATCGAAGTTAAAAGCAGTCCACCAAAACTCAAATTCATTTAGTGAAATTGGGTACCCAGTGTTTAATGAATTGATAATTGGAACAGCTACTGACTTGAAGGTCGCACTGGTTGATAAGCAGACATTTCAATTCGAAACCAGCAAAAAACTTAATGCATTTAAAAATGTCACCTCCAAGCTGCACAACAGTTCGAAAACAAAAGCATCACTCAGGAAATCAATAGACTCGGTATCACAAGATTTTGATATTTTGAGCATTATAGATGACGGCCAAAATATTTTTGCCAACTTGCAGATCTTAGAGCAAGCGAAGCCTGATAAGTATTCAGCTCACACAAATTCCTACCTAGTTAGTATCCAAATTAAGAATGAGGCTGAACGGAGCCTTTCTAGCTATTTAAATGCATTATCTACCGCCCCGTTAACAGAACAAACCTTAATAGGTAACACTTTTAAACTGTCAAAATCAGGCCTTGAAAGGCAGCTAATAGCTACCAATCAACTTAGCAATACTTTGTTCAAAAGTTATTTGGAAACATTAAAAATCCGGAAAAATGAACAGGTGGAAGAAATAAAGTGAAATTATTCTTATTTATCTGTTTTTTCTTACTTTCCGGGTTTATCTCTAAAGACGTAAAAGCATGGGAGCCTTGTAAACCATTCTGTGACTCTCAATGTAGCGCAAAAGCTATTTCAAATATGGGAAGGCAAATAACTAATGACGTTTCCCAACTCACTAGTTCTTGTAGCGAATTTAGCAGAGTAATGTTTGATGTTAATACTAGTTTTCAAAACCTAGCAATTGAATGGAATACCACTCAAATTGAAAAGGTGGAAGCAGAAATAACGGCGTGGGATGGTCTAGCTAATAAAGTCCTACTTAATGATTTGGTTACCGTTAAATACTTTACAACATTATCTGAGCAATTGGTTTACTCGATTCAAGGAGCTCTTAAAGCATCGACTAAAATACGTTCATTTCAATACACATCATCTCTGTTCAGTGAACAGTCTCTCTATAACCATCCGCTGGCTGGAAACTCAAAAGCAATAGGAGTTTTGTCAAATGCTTTTACGAATGAAAGTGAGTCTGAAGGGCATTTCTCTCAACTCATATTTGAAAGCTCTAAGCTAAGCGCGTCATCTTCATCATGGAGGCGCAAAACTACAAAATGGTTAGAGGAAGGGAATTACAGAAATACGGATGAAAACTTTGCTCGATTTATTGGAGTTCAGAGCAAAGATAGACTTGAAAGTGGACAGCGGTCTCCATCGAAAATAGCTCTCTTAAAGCTTATTTCAATCATTAAATCACGACAAATTGAACGACATAAAAAAGTTAATGAGAGCTTAGATGGTGCGAATATTTTAACGGTCATAAATGGAGAAACCGTTGATTCTATTCTTCGGGGTTCATCATTGAATGACCTAGTTACCAAATCTAATACGGCATTAGTCAATGAGCATTACCTACGAACAAAAAGTATTCATAAGAGAAATGAGATCAATATTAATCTGAAAGTAATTCTAGAAATAGCTCAAGAAAAAGCGCTCCTGAAATCAACTAGAAGTCTTCTTTGAGCATTGCAGTCTATATGCTGCAAATATCGCAAGATATAAGCCCCTAACTTAGAAATTTAATAAATAATAAAGCTGAACAAATTTGGAGGTGTACTGATGGACCATAGTTTGAATGGCGAAGGTGAGAATATACATGATGTTGACTCATTCAATGATGCGATAAACGAGTTGAATCAAGAAGAACTTGCGGCAACAAATGCTAGTGACTTCGAGATGGAGCAGGGGAATTCATTAACTTTTGAAGAATATCAGGATCTTGTAGACCAATTAAATGACGCAGAGAAAGAGCTTAGGGACGCTTCAAGTGAGCAACCTAAACTAGAAGACGAAAAGGAAATTTCGAATATCGTTGACGAAGAAGAGGAGGCCGAAGAAGAGGACGAAGAAGAGGAGGCCGAGGAAGCTTTTGAAAGCTCAAATTACAAAGAAATATTAGATGGTTCTAGTCAAGACGTAGATAGTTCAGTCAAAAGCGAGTCCACTCTTGGGGCGAATTCCCAGGAAAATGCTCCAAATCAACCTTATCAAGAAGAGGAATCATTACAGGCTGACTTCGAGGAATTCTTTAAAGAAATCAAAGATGAATCGAAAAAAAATGATGAAATTGAGATTGAATTAGAAGATTCAGATAGTCAAAGGGAATATCCACCGGGATATAACTACAGCCAAGTCCAAGCGCCTCATTTTCAAAATACCCATCATATGCCACAAAGTGGGGGAGTAAAGCCAGGGACTCCTATTGATATTCGCGGTACTGCTAACTCTAGCTTACATGCTGGTCAGAAGGCCGGGAATGGTCTTTTCGAAGGTCTTTCGTTTATTGCAAAAGGTGCTACCGCATTAGCTGTTGCGTCTGGAGCAGCGGTATATGGAGCAATGGAAACTGTGGGTAAAAAAGCTGCTGAAAAAAGTGGCTCCGCTATTTCAGGTGCCTCAGAATGGATGACAGAGTGGTCTAAGACTAAAGGCGAGTCTAACGAAGCCGGCTCTGCTGAAAGTTCTGTTGTTGAGTTAGATGGAGATGCCAACTTAGTAAAAGGTGTTTTTGAAGACTTGGCCAAAGAAGTTAAGTATGCGGTAGAAATCGGTAATTTTGAACAAGCTTCGGAAATGATATCTGAAATAAGCTCCTATCTGAAAGAGACCGGTTCTGTCGTGGGTGATGGAGAATTTCTTGAACCATTGATTTCAGATTTGAATGAAACTGTTGGCGGAGCTAAGGAGCTCGATGAGGAAGAGAAAGAAAATCTTTTGCAAGCTATTAAAGAAGTGTTAGAGGCTATAAAAAGCCTGTTCTCCAAAGCTGCTGAAACACCATCAATGTCATGATAAAAGTACAAAAAAAAGCGGTCATCATGCCGCTTTTTTCTGTTCTAGGCTACTTTGCGCCATAGTAAATTGTTGCGAGAAGAGTAACTAATGCAATTCCTATAGATATCAAATATCTAAAGCTCTTCTTCTTAAATATTGGGGTAGACACATCGATGTGAATGCTTGGCCCCATAGCCGATTTGCAATTAAACCCTTCCGATTCCATTAATTTATTTAAGTCAGCAGTAGATGGGGCTGATAGGATAGAAATATGTGCTTTTATTGTTTGTGGAGCTTCTTTTAAAGCCGTTATACTCCACTCTGCTTCATAGGAAAAACTTCCTCCACGTTTTTCCTCTACAGTTCCTTTGACAGTATTATGTGGTTGAATTGAGCACAAGTTTTCATTTGCAATTAACTTCGCGGCACATTTTTTCAGTAATTGAGGGAGGTAAAACTCTCTATCTTTCTTGTTTATCAAGTAAGGTAAGTCTGCCTCTTCCATATACCCAATAATCTTTAGGCAAACATCTTGTTCTTTTTCCAGCTCAAGTTTCCTAGGAAAGCTTATTTCAACTCTACCTTTGAAGTTGTTTTTTAAGTATTCACGAGACGCCCTATAAATCGGGTTGATTTGTTCCTGATTCAGCTCTATCAGTTTTGACTGTGTAATGTTAAGTATTGGAAATGACGCCGCCTTTAATAATTCTAGATAATCAATTAATAGAGAGCGGTATGAATCTCTTTTACTTCTAAAGGAACTCGTTAAATCTTCTAAAGTTGTATAAGCAAATGGTGGGATATCAAAAGATGCAAGGGACTTTGCATATGCAATAGCTGATTCATCTTGTATTTCTTTATCCAATCCCTGAAATTCAGCTTGAGATTGAACATAACTAAGGTTTTCGGCGCGATCACTCAGCAATTCATGAAGTTCTGCGATGTTATTGATGGACGCTTCCTGAGCAGATTCTTCAATTTTTAACATACGGAAAATATGTAAAGCCAATTCATACCCCAAAATGTCTTCTATGGAAGATTGAATTGTGACCCGATTACCTGAATTGTCTGAAGCCTTAGTTGTCATATGAACGTCCCTTTCGCTTATTTACAACTAGTATATCTCAAATATGAATTTAATTAATGGTTCACCAGGAGCACGGTAAAAGCTTCATGATTTAATAAATTCTAGGTGAAGGTGGTGATAGTTCAAAGAGCTATCATTTTCGATACTGAATCATAGGGAGCAATGATTATCAAACTCATATGCTAAGGCTGCCGCACCCAAATTATTAGGTGCGGATAAGCCGAATAAGTTTCTACGTAGGTTGTTTTAGGTGTGATTATTTATCAGCTTTCAATAGTTTTGAGAATTCAGCTGTAAGAAGCTCTAAATCATCTTCTCTGCTTTCAATCTCAGTCTTTGTATATTTAAGCTCTGAACTAAGGCTCTCAACAGTCTCAGAGGAGAGTTTGTCTGCGTCGTCTGTAGATACCCCTAGCTTTTGTGAAATATGGCTGAGGCTCTTTTCTAGGGAGCCTAGGGTGTCATTATCGATATCGATATCGAAGTCGTAAATGAACGAAGAATTGTCTGGTAAAGTGAGACTGTAACTAATTTTGTGTAACTGCCTATCTCAATTTACTCTATAGAGAGTTAAGGATAGGCAGATGAACATGA
>NZ_JANHZQ010000007.1:0-155883 GCF_041414725.1 Alteromonas sp. DY56-G5
ATCTTCCCCTCAGTCAGGGTGATTCAGGTTTCTTTCAACCTGACGGGTTTGCCAGCTTCGCTGGGCAAACAAAAAAGGCGAACCCAAGTTCGCCTTTCTTCTCATTGCTTCTTACCGAAGTGCACTACTCGGCCGACTTCTCAGCAACCATGATAGTTTTGATATTGACGAATTCACGCATACCGTAACCTCCGTGCTCACGACCGTAACCGCTGTCTTTCACACCACCAAAAGGTAAGTTTGGTTGTGCTAAAGAGTACCCATTGATATTAACCATACCGGTATCAAATTCATCTTTCGCCAATGCTATTGCTTTGTCGGTATCTGTACTGAAGATACCGCCGCCCAAGCCATAACGTGAATCATTTGCTACTTCCATGGCTTGCTTGTCGTCGCGCACGCGAATGAGCGACGCAACCGGTCCAAATAGCTCATCATCATAAGCGGGCATACCTGGCGATACATCTTCCAGCACCGTAATTGGGTAGAAATAACCATCAGAGTCTGGAATTTCTCCACCCAGTGATAGCGTAGCGCCGTTTTCTAGCGACTTTTTCACTTGCTCATGAAGTTCATCGCGCAAGTCTTCTCTCGCCATTGGGCCCAAATCCGTGTTTTCGTTTGTGGGGTCGCCAACTTTTAGCTTTTTACACTGCGCCACAAATTTGTCTCGGAATTCTTCATAGACGCTATCCACAATAACAAAGCGTTTAGCCGCCACACAGGTTTCACCGTTATTAATAACCCGTCCTTGGATACACATTTCTACAGCATGATCGATGTCAGCATCCTCTAACACCAAAAAGGCGTCGTTACTTCCAAGCTCCATTACGGTTTTCTTAGACAAGCTTGCAGCTTCCTTAGCCACTTCTTTACCTACTTCGTCACTCCCGGTAAAAGTAACGCCGCGAACGTATTTGTGCTTGATTAAGTCACTTGCCGTGCTGCCATCAATTAGCAGCGACTGGTAAACATTTTTAGGAAAGCCAGCATCTTCGTACATTTGCTGAATGGCTTGCGCCATACCAAACACGTTTTTAGCATGTTTCAGTACCGTGGTGTTACCCGCCATTATGTTTGAGGCGCTGTAACGAATAACTTGGTACAACGGAAAGTTCCACGGTTGGATGCCAAGAATAACGCCAATGGGCTGGTACGTAATGATTGCTCGACCGCCTTCGAAAATGCGATGTTCGTCTTCCAAAATTGAAGCGCCGTGCTCTGCCGTATAGCGGCATATTTCAGCGCATAGCTGCACTTCTTGCTTTCCTTGCGCGGTAACCTTACCCATTTCCCGTGTCATCAGGCTGGCGAGATCGTCAATTCGCTCTTCCATCAGATTTGCAAGGTTATTAAATAAATCTGCGCGGGTCTCAAATGACGTACGGCGCCAGTTCAAATAGGCTTCTTGTGAACGGGTAACTGCTTGCTCGGCGTCCTCGGCTGACATCAAATGATAATGATCGATCTTTTCACCTGTAGCAGGGTTGTAGGTATTGATTGTCTCACTCATTGTCACTCTCCTTATTCCGTTTGGTCTGAAGGAAGTGCAACTAAAAAGCCAAGGTGTCAAAAAATATTTTTTAACCTATTTTCAATAATATAGAAGTAACTTGAAGTCTAAGTAATGGATAGTGTCAGAAAGGATCCAGAAAAGATTACCTATCGCAGTAAAGATTTCAGGGCGACCGTTGCGATCGCCTTATCATTTTTCCTAAGTAAGGATACCCTTGCGGCGCTCTGTTTGATTAACGGTGTAATGCGCCTTGTTGTACAGCACAAGAGGTTCAACACTAGTCCGTGTATAAGTCAGGGAAATGGAACTTTGCCATAGCAAGCGTTAACGCCACTTCATAAACACTTTGTCGCGAGGCGTGATTAAGAGTAAGCAAACCAATAGCCCCCCCTTTTTGCTTTATGTTTACTGTATCAAAGAGCTTGTCCATAACTGGCCCAAGTTCTTCTCCACGCTGTAGCGCCTGATATACGCTTACAGGAAGAGGCAAGCTTGCACTTCGCGTTACCGACCAGTGACCTTCATGGTATATCGCCACATAGGCAAAGGTAGCAGGACCATCTTCAAATACATCCACACCACCTTCAATTGCCACATACCACGCATCTGTGAGACCACCTTGATGATGAGCAAGCATGGCCTTCACGCGATTAATGGCGCCCAAGCGCGTTTCATCTTCATTCATTGGCTGGTCAGGCACGCCGCTTGGTACAGCCATACCCTGAGCGTCGAAATCGTGCTCTAGTGTGTCAGAGAGTGTATTGAGCGCAGCATTAATTTTTACCGGATTCAGCGACCCTACATAAATTGTGTCAGAAACCATGTGCTTTCGTCCTTTAAAAACGTCCTTTCGAAACAGTCCCAACAGGGTTCTGCTTAATATCTTCTAGCATTAAACGGTAATCGCGCACCGCTGGAAACTCACTAATATTGCGATTTGGCAAAGTACTATCAGGGTTATCGACAGCAAGTAAATGTTTAATACCGTATGTCTTTGCCGCATTTAAAATTGGCAGTGAGTCATCGACAAATAGAGTGCGATGGGCATCGAACTTTACCCGTGCCTGTAATCTTTCCCATAGCAGCTGAGACTCTTTGGTTACGCCGAACTCATGGGTAGAGATGAGGTTGTCGATATGTGCGTCAAGCTGGGTATGTTCTAGCTTTAGCGCCAAACTGTTTGGGTGCGCATTGGTCACTAATACCACCTGCCTGCCTGAGTCATGAAGCGCATCGAGGAACGGAATTGTATCGTCACGAAGGGCGAGCAAATGTGCCAGCTCACGCTTCAGCGGCATAAACTCATTTTCTAAGTCCATTTCAAGAGATTCAGCCCAGTAATCTAAGCAATACCATTGAATTTGCCCGAATACTGACTCATATCGCGCAGTCATTTCACGTTGACTCTGCGCCTCTGAAATTCCTCTTATTTGTGCTAATCGTTTAGGCAAATGATGTAGCCAGAACTGGTTGTCGTAATGAAGGTCCAGCAAAGTGCCGTCCATGTCTAACAGTACAGTTTCTATTTCATTCCAGGGCAGAAAGGGCAAGCGATTTTCCTTATAATGAAGTAAGCTAAGAAATTGTATACAAGTATGATAACAAAGTTGTAGCGATAGACATGCCAAAAATTGATCCGAACAAACCGTTACCACAAATTCATTCTCGTGAAATCGTTGCGCAAAGCAAACTCTTTAGGGTAGAACGCTTAGACCTTGAGTTTTCGAACGGCGCCACCCGTGAATTCGAGCGGATGGCTGGCGGAAACCGGGGCGCGGTAATGATAGTGCCTATGCTTGATGAAAACACCATGGTGTTAATTCGTGAATATGCAGCCGGCACACATTCGTATCAACTAGGCTTCCCAAAAGGTTTAATAGACCCTGGCGAAACTGCCATTGAAGCTGCTAATCGCGAACTGCAAGAAGAGGCAGGCTTCGCGGCCAATGATCTTGTGGAGCTTCATAAGGTCAGCATGGCGCCCACTTTCTTTAACGCCAATATGACCATTGTTTTGGCTCGAGACTTGTATCCAAAGCAACTTGAAGGCGACGAACCTGAGCCTCTTGAGGTGATTCACTGGCCTTTAGATGAAGCAGATGCTTTACTTGCACGAGAAGACTTTGTAGAAGCACGCTGTATAGCCGCGCTGTTTTTAGCTCAAAAGTGGTTTAAGGAACAATAAACAATGCCCGATGACGCCCATGCCGACCTACTAGAACTTGCGAAAGAAATTGCCATCGAAGCCGGTGAAGCCGTATTAGAAGTATACGATAAAGGGGAGTTTGACGCTTATCAAAAAGACGATGAGTCTCCCGTTACCAGCGCAGATTATTTGGCAAATGATATCATCAACAAGCGCTTACAAGCCGCAACGCCTGATATCCCAATCCTCTCAGAGGAAAACAAACATGCAAGTCTAGAAGAGCGAAAGCATTGGCCTCGATACTGGTTAATCGATCCCATCGACGGAACCCAAGAATTCATTGCTAGAAGCGGTGATTTCGCAGTAAACATTGCGCTAATAGAGAACAATGAGCCGACAATAGGCGTTATCTTTTGGCCTCCAGGGCAGTCGTTATATTACGCCCAGAAAGGCAAAGGCGCGTTTAAGTCATCACCTGATGGCGATCACCCAATAAGCGTACGCAAGCTAGACGACCCTAAAAATAGTGTGGTGATGATTGCAATAAGCCGTCGTCAGTCGAGAGAAAAAGTGCTCAGCAGAATGTGCGCCAAGCGCGTATATCAAACGCTTCCATTGGGAAGCTGTTCCCTGAAAGCCTGCTTTATTGCTGAAGGAAAAGCTGATGTGTTTATGCGCATCGGTATTACCGGCGAATGGGACACTGGCGCATCGCAATGCATTGTTTCTGAAGCGGGTGGGAGTATTGCCGCAGCTAACTTCGAACCTCTTACCTACAATCAGCGTCATTCGCTAGAGAACCCAGATTTTGTGGTAATGGGCGATCAAAGGGTGCCATGGCAAGATGTAGTCCAGTATGATGACTTCGTAAACCCACATCAGCACTAGCGCGTAATAATTTACTTAGCGCAGCGTGTTAACCTACGTATAATAGCGTAGTAATGTTGCTGGGCCACATTACTCTGGTAGTGGTTAAATCAAGCCAGATGGAACCAAAAAGTAAAAGGAGTAACCTATGATGACTACACGTATTCGCACGTTGTCTGCAGCATTGCTCGCATGTGGGCTAGCATTTCCCGCCGCAGCCGATTGGTCAATAGACGGCGAAACAAGTGCACTTCACTTCTTATCGACGAAGAATGCACAAGTCACCGAAGTACATAAGTTTGATAGCTTTGATGGTACGCTGTCTGACGGTGGCAAACTTAACGTGGCGGTTGACTTATCGTCAGTGAATACAGCCATTGATATTCGCAACAAGCGAATGCAAGAGATGCTGTTCAACGTGACCAAGTTTGCACAAGCGACATTTGAAGCCAACTTGCCTGAGTCGATGATGAACCTGAAATCGGGCCAAGTTGTTAACGGGAAGGTAGACGGTATTTTGATGTTGCACGGAAAAGCCGTTCCTACGTCATTTGCTGTTAAAGCAAGTAAAGTAGACGACGATACGCTTACCGTATCAACCACGTCACCAACGTTAATTAAAGCAGAGTCTTTTGGACTTGCTGAAGGCGTAGCTGCACTTCAAAAAATTGCAGGGCTTAAGAGCATAACAACAACAGTACCCGTAACGTTTTCAGTTACGTTTACTCAATAAAACATTGTTATTGCCGCCGTCTATCGATAAAAAGCTAGGTGGCACGTGACTAAACGCAATAAAAAACCGCACACATGTGCGGTTTTTTTGTTTTGATATCTACTTTGAGTCCATTATGCGCTGTTAGGAAGCCTGTGGCGCATAGGCAATGGCTTTTGACTTAGTACTTGCTCTGGCATGCTCTGCCACACGTTATCAGGAAGCGCAGGTACTTCTGCCTTGTGCTGTGATATAGCGAAATACCCCATTGCAACGCGTAAACGCTTAAGTGCTTTACACTCATTCACTTCTTGGTCAATGACAAACACGCCCCACTTACGCATGGCCATGCCTAGTTTATCGCTGCTTGTTAAGCGGATAACCGGCGCCGCTAACACCATGCCTACTAATACGGGTAACAACCACATAAATAGCGACGGGGTGAAGTAGAAAGTAGTTACGCCCCACGCTACCGCTAAACAGCTCATAATTTGCGTGTGTTTAATTGCAACTTTCCATGGCACTTTGCGCCCTTCACGCTCTTGCGCTTCCCATTTAACAGAGTGGCCAACAAAAACGCTAATCACAAAATAACTGTGATAGAACATCATTAGCGGCGCAATAAGCACGGCCATAGTTAATTCAATTGCTGCCCCTTTAAGCAAAGACCACGCGCCACCAAATTCGCCACGACGTTTTATTAAAGCTAAAGTAATACCGAGAAGTTTAGGCAAGAATAATAAGGCCGCCGTACCCCACATGGTTACCATCATCATGTCTTGGCGCGCTACCTGCCAACTAGGGAAAAGCTGGTATTCAGACACGAAGAACTCTGGCACTGACGTGGCGCGAATTAACGCATCTGCTGTACCTAGCGCCAACATGCAAAATAGTATGAGTGAAGAGATGTACGCAAACGCACCAAATAAGAAGTGCAGGCGGTTTGCCATTTTAAGACCTTTAACGTTCAATAACCCTAAATGCTGTATGTTGCCCTGCACCCATCGACGGTCGCGAATTGCGTAGTCAACAATGTTACTTGGCACTTCTTCATAGCTGCCCGTGGTGTCGGTAAGCAAGTAGGCCTGCCAGCCAGCACGGCGCAGTAGCGCAGCCTCAACAAAGTCATGACTTAAAATTTCACCACCAAAAGGCGCGCGTCCTTCGAGGGTAGGTAGCCCGCAATGCTGCATAAATGGTGCAATACGAATAATGGCATTGTGCCCCCAATAGTTTGCACTGTCTGTTTGCCAAAACGATAGACCTGTCGCCAACATTGGGCTGTAAAGGTGAGCAGCAAACTGCACAAAACGACCAAAGAAGGTGTTTTGACGTACCGGCATTGGAATGGTCTGCACTAACGCCGTATCAGGGTTTTGCTCAATACGACGCGCCAAGTCTTGCATGCGCTCACCGCTCATCACGCTATCAGCATCTAACACAATCATCGACTCGTAGTTTGCACCCCAGCGTTCACAAAACTCTTTGAGGTTGCCCACTTTTCTGTGCAGATTCTGTTCGCGACGACGGTAAAACACTTGGCTAGAGAAGGCACCTAAACGTTTCTTCAGTCGGGAAAAGGCACGTAGCTCTGCATCCGCTTTTTCCATATCGCGGGTGTCGCTGAGCATGAAAAAGTCGAATTTAGAACTGTTGTCACTTTCCATTAATTCGCGAATACAAGCTTCAAACCCCACCATAATACGGCGGGTATCTTCGTTATAAACCGGCATGACGACAGCGTGCTTTTGCGTTAATGACACAGAAGTATCAGGAGGCGTTTGATTTCTGCGCAAGCTCAACGGGTCGATGTTAAAAAGCTGCAGAAAGAAACCGATAATGCCTGTCCAAAACGCCATACACAACCATGCGAACAGCGTTAGCCCCAACCCCAACTGTGCAATCTCTAAGTTGGTAAGGCCGTTAGGTAAAAAGATCTCGTACAAACTCCAACCGGCCAGTGCCGTGCTTGGAATAACTAGCATTGCCATGATAAACAAACGCATATGCTCTCCTTTTAAGATGAAGTGTGAAGCACGTGCAGTGCCATCACTTTTAACCTGAGGCACGGCTTTAGCCTCGTCCGATACCGCTATGCAAGCGCGATTATTTTGGTTGGTAGACATAATTCCAAACCTCACTCACACGTTTACCGTCTTTCTCTATGTAAGCGCGCATATCTACCGTCTGCTTTTCTTTCGGCTTAACAAAGAAGGTGGCCCGCCACTCTTGTCCATCAGCAACGGGGTAAAGTCGCTGCTGAGAAATCGTGCCGTTAGTACCCTGTACCACCAACTTCATCGACTCGTTATCAAAAGCAATGGCAGAAGGCGCGCTGAAGTCCACGCTGAACTGTCGTGTCGTATTTAGACTGTCGTTTTTAAACTCGTCACCCGGCAACACAGCCTTGCCTTGGCGGGTACGTACAACTGAGGCCAGTTCACTGACAAACGGATTTTGTTCTACGGTTTTAAGCTCGTAAGCGAAATACAGTGATTCGCCCGAATTGAATGGCTTTTCAGGCGTCCAAAAAGCCACGATATTGTCGTGTATTTCGGATTTAGTCGGAATTTCGACGACTTCTAATCGGCCTTTCTCAAAACCAGCTTCTGGCGTCACCCATAGCCCTGGGCGTATATGGTAATTGGCCTCTGCGTCGAGGTAATTATCCCATTCGCCGTCGCGTTGAAGCATGCCGAATCCTTTAGGGTTTGCGTCGCTAAGTGACGTGACTTGAAGGCGTGCAGGATTAGTCAGTGGGCGCCAAATTTCTTCACCAGCGTGAGTTACCATGAGTACACCGTCACTATCATGCACCTCTGGACGATAGTCGTCATGGCGCTTTTCTGTGTTCTCGCCATACAAGAACATACTGGTAAACGGTGCAATGCCTAGCTTGCTCACGTCATCTCTGGCAAATAACCAACTCTCTACCTTAACGCTGGTATCAATATCAGGCTGTATAACAAATTTGTACGCGCCCGCTACAGAAGGGCTTTCAAGACGCGCATAAACAGTAATAGGTTTACCCTCACTCGGTTCTATGACCCAGAACTCAGTGAAGTGGGGGAACTCTTCGCCTTTGGCTAGCGCCGTATCAATCGCAAGACCTCGTGCAGAGATACCGTACACTTGATTTTTACCTACAAGACGGAAGTACGATGCCCCCAAAAATACAGCAAATTCGTCTTTGTACTCTTCGTTCTTGATAGGGTAGTGAACGCGAAATCCAGCAAACCCTGACTTTTCGTCCGTTAGCCCAGCTAACCCCGACGCAGACCCGTCGTAGTTGAACATGTCACTGTTGAACGCTAGGCGTTCAGGCTTATTGCTTTCACCAATAGTGTGGATAGTGACAGGGTATTCATATAAAAACCCCGGGTGAAAAAACTGCAGTTCGTAGTCATTCTCGCCATGCCACAGACTCTGCTCGGGCTTGAAGCGAATTGAACGATACGTGGTGTAGTCAATTTCTTTAAGCTTGCTGTTTAACCCGTGATCGTCCTGCTCGTAGCTCTCTGTCGCTGACTGGCGTGCAGCATCAATAATTGACTGAAGAACCGGCGATGCTTTTTGAGGCTGATTGTCGTTGTTAACCTCAACTGCACCGGCTTGTTGAAACGCAAATAATGCGATGACACTGCTCATCGCTAAAAGAAGGTGTGACAGCTTATTGCGCTGACGCACATTCGTTTGTAAATCTTTACCGAAAATCGAAACTGGCTTAGCCATTTGTCCTCTCCTTATGAAAACAATGGTTATCCAGATGACCATCAACAACTCGTTACACGCCTTACTTACTGAAAAGCGTCATTTACAAAAACGGTATTGATTGAAGCCACGCGAGAAAGGCGCTCTCTTCCTTTCTTTATCCACTAATATCGTGAAAAACCGAATTCCTTGCCGAAGGGCTAAAGTGAATGTTGGATAACACACAGAGACTTGAGCAAAAGCTGTTCCAACACGAAATAGTCGCCGTTATTTTTTATATTTTTCATAATTTACAATACTTTACAAACACACACATTGTGAATTATTGGAGAACACTGGCTTGTAAAAATGTCCGATGAGTTAGACAAAAGGATAACTGTTGTTTTTTAGAGACAGTTTTGTGTGCCAACGTTTTACTAGGAATACATCAAACTTTGATTTTGAACATTTCAAATGTGTAGCCTCTAAAAAGCCAGACGTATTTTATCTATAAATATTAGCGACATAGATAAATTAAGACATATCAAAATAGTGATTTAGTACGAAGTTGGCAAACGCTTTGCTATTCATCATGTTGATAAATAAATCGGTCACTATTTCTTAACGGAAATAATAAAGATGGCATGAAGGCAAGTACGGCTTTGTGTTCATCAACCAAGTAGCCTTTTGCAGTGTGTCGTAAAGCACTGACTTGCAACACGTTTTGCAAACTGTCTAGAGCCATTGTGTAAAGACTAGAACCATTATGAAAAGGTTAGAGCTTTATAGAGTACCTAGAACGTGTTTAAACAACGAAAACGTTTGCGGTGAACAAGGTGGGTTACTGAACATACTAAGGAGTTATCACATGCGTAAATCATTCACACTTATTGCAGCAGCACTAACTGCGGCAACACTTCCTCTTACAGCTATGGCCGACAAGCCTGACTGGCGTTACGTAGAAGGTGGTTACACCAAAATGGACTTTGACGACAATGAGTCTTTTGAACCAGACGGTTTAACCGTTAACGGTAAATACTTATTGAATAGCAACTGGTACCTAAACGGCGAGTATAGCTTCTCTGAAGAGGGCAACTTTGACTTTGATATGCTGACACTAGGTGCGGGTTACCGTTTACCGGTTAACGCGACAACAGACGCGTATTTTGGTGCCAACTTAGAGCGTATTGACGGTGACGTAAACGACGAAACAGGTTACAGCATCAATGCTGGCCTTCGCTCGATGATCACAGAGCAGGTAGAGCTGGCGGGTGAAGTTGGCTACTACGATGTAGACGATGGTGAAGCGACATTTAGAGTAGGCGCTAACTATTACATCACGCCACAATGGGCTGTGGGTGCAAACTACAGAATCATTGATGATTTAGACATTATGCAGGTAACTGCACGTTACGCGTTTTAAGCCTTCCTCTCCTCAGGTAGGTAGCCGGGTTGCTCGACCCGGCTTTTTTGTGTCTATTGTTCTTCAGCTTCGCTTGGCTCAATATCTTCTTTTCTTTTGATATCTACACTTTCATGAAGCTCTGAATAGACCAGCACCGCCTCACCCGACTTGAGTCTGTTTAACACTTGCTGCACTTTCACATCTAGCGCAACTTCTTCAGCGCCGTAGTCCGTGCCCTCTCGCAGAACAAAAGACTCAGCCAGGCTATAAAGCGTATCGGCTTCTAGCGCGTCAATGGGGATTATCATTCACACTCCTGATAAAAAGCGTTTGGGTAAATTATTAGAACATCAACATTAGCGGCTGACATAACGACACGTAGTATTTACAGGTAAGGCTTCACTTACAAAACGTTTCACCCGTTCGTGCAGCCATACTTTAGGATTTAATATAGAACCTTGCATGAACCCAACGTGACCGCCTCGTTCACTTAGCTCCACGGTAACGTTGCGCGCAAGCTCTTCTTCCTTAGGCACAATTAAGTGATTCATAAAGGGGTCATCAATGCTATGCAATACCAGTGTAGGACAGTGGATCGCGCTTAAAAAGTGATACGCACTACACTTTTCATAGTAGTCTTGAGCGTCTGCAAAGCCGTGAAGCGGCGCTGTGATCTTCTCGTCGAATTGGGTAAAGCTGGTGATCTCTTCCACATCAGTTTTTGTTAGCTGTATAAGCTTGCGATAATCGATGTACTCCATCTTCTTACGCAGCGTATCCTTCATGCTAGTAAGTAAATACTTTTGATATACGCGAGAAAAACCCTGGTTAATTGATTTAGCGCATTCAGAAAGTTTAAGAGGTGAAGAAATGGCAATCGCTGCCTTAAGCCACTTTTGCGCAGGGTTTTCGCCCAACAGTTTCAATAGCATGTTGCCGCCAAGGGAAAAGCCGATGGCCACTTTAGGAATTCGTGGAAATTTATCGTGAAGCCACTCTAAGAAAAAGCTGGGGTCTTCTGTTTCTCCACTGTGATACGCCCGCGCTTTTAAATTTGGCACGCCGCTACAGCCGCGATAGTGCATCATCACCACCTGCCAACCATTCACTGACAATTGAACCATCATATCGTTCGCATAATGCGACTTAATGCTGCCTTCTAAACCATGAAACATCACCACGATACCCGATGTTTCCTGCGGTTTTGGCCCCCACGCCACATCGACGAAGTCGTCATCGGGTAATGTGAGACGCTCCATGTCGTAAGACAAAGGCAACCGCTTTTGAATAAAACGCGGCCATATGGTTTGCACATGACGGTTCTTCGCCCACCCTGGCACCTTAAAGCTGCTTTTTATTATCTTTCCATGCGATAGCGCTGATTTACTCATTTTGTGTTCTTATTGTGTTTTTACGATAGTTGGTTAACCACAAGGCTCACTAGTTGGCGCGCCTCGTTGTTGTCTCGCAGTCCGTATGCATTTATAAACGCTGCGATAGACGCGTTAAATACGTTAGACGATACAGATTGCCCTTGACCCAGATGCGTGACTGGCTGCTCATTGAACGACGCAACAATATCGTGCTGCTGCTGTCTTTCAAGCTCTAGCTCTTGTGCTTTGAGTGCGTCATATTCTGCTTGGTCTCCGCCTTTTTCGGGGCTCGCAGCCTTTCGCCTTGCACGGTGATACTGTAACTTTTCTTCGGTCGCATTTGATGCCGCAATCACTGCCTTAAGCTGTGGCAAATTAATGATGACATTATTCTCTAAACACCAGCAAATCAGCAAAAGAACGTTTACATTAACCTTGTGGTTGTCTTGCAGTAAAAGCGCAAGGGGAGCCATATCACCTTTGGTATAGCGAGAAACGCTATACTCCCAAAACGCGCGGTTTTCGATATTAGGCGTTGGCATTGTCATACTCTTCTCGCTTTAGCTCAATTTGCTCTTGAGCATCTAGCCATGCCATCTCTTCTTCTTCAAGCTGTTGCTTAAGCTGAGTTTGCTTGTCGAGTAAGCCCATAAGCTCCGCTTTTTTGTCTTCGCTGTAAAGCGAAGTATCGGCGAGTGACGCTTCCACCTCAGCCAAAGCAGCGCCACATTTTTCCATGGCTTTTTCGTGTTTTTCAATGGCTTTTTTAAGTGGCGCAACCCTTTGCCTAAACTCGGCTTCACGGCGTTTTTCTTCTTTACGATCTAATTTGCGTTCCGGCTTACTCTGCGCGCCAGTCTCTTGTTGCTCTTCGTTTTTGGCGTCGCTATTGGCCTTGGCTTTTTCCGCTGCCTGCTGTTTTAAAATCCAGTCGCGATAGTCGTCCAAGTCGCCTTTAAATGGTTCAACTTCGCCACTGTCTACCAAATAGAAATCTTCACATACCGAGGAGAGTAAGAAGCGGTCGTGCGAGACCAGTACCATGGCGCCCTCAAAACCTTGAAGCGCGATATTTAGCGCATGGCGCATTTCCAAATCTAAGTGGTTGGTAGGCTCATCCAGCAGCAATAAGTTAGGCTTCTGATAAACAATTAACGCCAATACTAAGCGCGCCTTTTCGCCACCTGACATCGGTGCCACGGGCGCTAATGCTTCATCGCCATTAAACCCAAATCCACCGAGATAATCGCGAAGCTGTTGCTCGGTAGCTTTTTCATCAATACGTTGCAGGTGAAGAAGCGGCGTAGCGTTAGCATCTAATGTTTCTAACTGATGCTGAGCAAAGTAACCAATCTTAAGGCCTTTAGCCGAATTAAAAATACCTTGCTTTGGCGCATGCACACCCGCCAATAGTTTGATTAGCGTAGATTTACCCTGCCCGTTTCGACCTAGAAGACCTATTCTGCTGCCAGGCACTAAATTGAGTTTCACCTGTTGCAGCACAATATGGTCGTCGTAACCCAACTGAATCTTCTCCATTTGCACAAGTGGGTTAGGCAGTGCCGACGGCGGCGCAAAAGAAAAGCTAAATGGGCTTGCCATATGGGCTGGCAACAAGGTTTCCATTTTCTCCAACTGCTTAATGCGACTTTGCGCTTGCTTAGCTTTACTCGCTTTAGCTTTAAACCGGGTAATAAACGAATTGAGATGCGCTACTTTTTGCTGCTGCTTTTCATATTCAATGTTTTGCAAGCGAATACGTTCAGCGCGCTGGGTTTCGTAAGACGAGTAGTTACCGGTGTAGGTGATAAGCTTCTGTTGTTCAACACTGATAATTTGCGCAACCGTGTTGTCGATAAAAGCTTTATCGTGAGAAATCAGCAATAGCGTTCCCGCATAGCGTTGAAGCCATTTCTCTAGCCAAATAACGGCGTCTAAGTCTAAGTGGTTAGTAGGTTCATCAAGCAGCAGTAAGTCTGAAGGACAAAGCAGCGCTTGAGCTAGGTTTAGGCGCATACGCCAGCCACCTGAAAAATCGCTAACTGGTGCGCTTAACTGCACATTGGTAAACCCAAGACCCGACAGAATGGTCGCTGCGCGAGCTTCCACGTCGTATGCTCCCGCTTGCTCGAGCTGCCCGTGAATTTGGCCAATCTTTACACCGTCGCCGCTTTTTTCAGCGGCTTCTAATTGCGCTTGTAGATTACGTAAATGTTTGTCACCGTCCACCACATAGTCTATCGCGGTTCGGTCAGTTGCTGGCGTTTCCTGTGCCACGCTTACAATTCGCCAGTCACTCGGTACGCTGCAGTCGCCAGCATCGACACTTAACTCACTTCTCAGCAGTGCAAAAAGCGTGGACTTTCCGCAGCCGTTGCTGCCAATCAGCGCTACTTTGTGGCCTGGAAAAACCTGCGCCGACGCCTCTTCTAGCAACATTTTGCGACCGCGAAGTAGCGATACATTTGAAAGCTTTATCATGAGTAACCTGTGATGGAACAAACTAGGGCGCGTATAATATCAAAAACTTAAGGTAAAAGCTGATCAACACTTACCATTTCAAGGTATAATAATCGCGAAATTCTCCAAAGGTGTATGTATGTCAAAACGTGTAAAACGCCGCTTTGTTGCAGGGGCTACATGCCCAAAATGCCAAGAGCTAGATACGATTTCGTTATATTTTGAAAATAACGTAGAAAAGTTGGAGTGCGTTGCGTGTGGATACAATGAAGCGCAAACTGATGAAAAGGTGAGTGCCGCCACACGCTCAAACGAAAATGTGATTGGCATCTTTAAACCGCACTAACATTCCTACCCACGTCTCAGTAAATCTTACCGTTAAGCCTGTGTAACACCTTACAACGCTGTGCTCAGGCTTTTTGCAAACGTCTCTTCATGCCACGCCAACGCTGGGTATCCTCGTTACCTAACGAAAGAGGTTGCTCAGGCATAATTTTTGTATTTCCTTCGCAAAGGAGTGAAATATGAAACATGCTAAAAAACGTGCCTGCTATGTCCTTATAGCCTTGTTGCTTACGCTTATTGCCATAAGACTTTACTTGCCTTACGCCGCAGCGTCATACATCAACACGACGCTGAGTCAGTCAAAAGAGTATAACGGCCGCGTGGGCGATGTAGATTTAATGCTATGGCGCGGCGCATACAGTTTAGAACATGTTTTGCTTTATAAGGCGAACGGGCAAGTAGATAGGCCGCTGTTTAAAGCTGACTATGTGGAGTTTACGCTTTCATGGTCACAGCTTTTCAAAGGTGCAGCGGTGGGAAAAGTCATTGTTAATTCCCCCGAGATTAATTTTGTAGACGGCAACACGGAGGAGAGAAGCCAGTCTGGTAAGGATGAAAACTGGTTATCTATCGCCGACCAACTCTTCCCGTTACGCATCGATAAGCTAACTATTAACCAAGGAAAAGTCGCTTTCCACAACCCCGATACTTCTCCGGCTATCGACATTGCGCTTCATGATATTCAGCTTGAAGTGAATAACTTGGTGAATAGCGACAACTTGTCAGACTCACGTGTAGCAACGGCCAAAGCGCAAGGACAAACGGCACAGCAGGGCACGATATCCTTAAACGCTAAACTCAACCCCGCAACAACAGCCCCCACATTTGACGTTGATATTCAAGCTGACAACGTTGGACTAGTGAACTTTAAGAACCTACTTGATACCTACGCACCGTTTGATCTGGAAGCCGGCACACTCACGCTTGCGGCTGAAGTGGCGTCTAATGAAGGGAAAGTAAAAGGCTATATCAAACCCATTTTGCATAATGTGGAGGTATTTTCTTGGAAGGGTGACATTGAACGTGACGGCGATGGTTTTATTGAGGGCAGTATCGAAGCCATTTCCGCGTTTGTCACCGAACTGTTTGAAAACCAAAGCGAAGACCAAATTGCCACACGCATTCCTGTTGAAGGCGATTTATCAAGCCCTGACACCCAAACATGGGAGGCATTTACCGCGATTTTAAAAAATGCATTTATCGAAGCTTTTAACGGCGATGTGGAGAAAAGTATAGAGTTGGATAGACTCGAGCTGGATAAGTTGGAAGCGCCGGAAGGCTCTGAAAATTAAGAGCCCTCGCCGCTGAGCGCGCTTAAATAGTACAGCTATCGCCACAGTCGTTGGCGCCGTCGCGCATACCTTCAATCTCTTGACTCTCTTGCTTGTCTTTTTCAGCCTGTTTCTCTGCTACTGACTGCTCAACAGAGTCAAAATCGATGCTATCAAACGCATCCATATCAAAATCGCTCATAACTCACTCTCTTAAATAGTAAAAAAGGCTTCTTTTTGCTGAAGCCTTTGTATCGGGGCGCAAGTGTAATTCAAATGTATATTCTGGCTAAATGAAGACTTCGCCTAACTCATAACAAGATGAACTAGCGTGATGTTTTTTCAACACTACTGCACATCAACGAAGCGCCTTTGATGTCTTCACAGGCCTCTCCCCACGATGAGCGCCCCGCAATAAGTGTCATCGCCAATGGACGTGATCCAAATGAATACCGCGTTGCAATTACTAGTGCGCTTCAATTGTTCTAGTAATGCGGAGGCGGGGTTTCTTCTGACTGCTTAGCAATATTAGACGGCTCGATAGACTTAACGCGGTCAACGACATGGCGTACTTTAAAGGCTAAATCGTCAAGCTGCTTTTGTTGCGAAGACAGCGCATCGTTTAGCGCCTCAATGGTGTGCTCCTGAAACGCAACTTTAGTTTGAAGCTCTTCGATATAGCTATTCGCGCTATCTATTTGCTGTTGTAAATGCTCAGCGCTTTTATCTGTCATGTAAATTCTCTATCTCTCTCGTTGCCATTCTTCGGCAAGGCCACTACTGCTTATGGACAATATATTATCATTGGGGAGGAAGGCGACGCCATACACAACTGCGGTTGGTGGTGAAACTGACTCTCGTGAAGCAACCTGAATGGATTGCACTTGCTCGCCAGTTTCCAAATCCCACAGGTATACTTTTCTGGCGGGAGAGCCTGTTAGTAAAAACTGACCATCTTTGGAAAACTCAACGTCTGTGAAGATTTTCTGACGCGCTGCATATTTGAGGGATGCCACAGGCTGCCCGGTTTGCACATTCCACACTTGCGACTTGCTCTGGCTGTCCGCAGTAAAAGCAAAGCGGCCTTCATCATCAAGCGCTACTTTTGTTACTCGCGTGGGGTGGGTGAATGTATGAATTATTTGCCCAGTGTCAGTGCTCCATAAATACGCTATGTAATCGTTGCCCCCCGTCAATGCGAACTTACCATTAGGGGAAATATCAATGGAGTTAACCTTTTCTTGATGCCCTAAAAACTCTAGTCGACGCGAAGTACGAGGTTCAAAGTACATAACTTTGCCATTTGAGCGCGCCACCAATATGCCGTTACCATTATTGGTAACCACCACATCTCTAATTGATGACTCGTCAATGCGCCAAAAACCTTCAGGCTCGCCGGTCTCCAGACTCCATAAGGCAAACGCCTCGCGGTCAGCGGTCACAACATAGCTTTTGTCGGCGCTAATATGCACTGACATGACCAGGTTGTCACCTTCACCTTGGTGGCTCCAGTGATAAAGGGGATCACTTTGTCCAATTCGCCATACGTTTACCCCGTTATTCACGCCAGAAACCACCGCTAACGTGCCGTCGGTAGAAATATCTGCGGCATAGGCGCCTTCTTCTACATGACGCCACTGCTGTATTGGCGTACTATCAGGGACAGAGCATCCCATGGAATTACCTATAAGTACGATGAGTAACGCTATTCTATGGAACATTTGAGGCCTAAACATAATCAAATGGGTTTCGCTTTGTAAACGCTAGGTTTAACATAGCATGGATCACGCATCTTTAACTATCGTGCACACTGCCTTGGATGCAGCAGTATAGACATAGACGCATGATGATAAAAATTTATGGAGACGTTTTTATGCAGAAGTCGCTCGTTGCCTTATCTACTATCGCTGCGCTAGGCCTTTTCGCTTGCCAGCCAAATACATCTGATGAGGCCGCTTCTACAAGCGCTGATAGTGCAAAAACAACTTCTGTTTCAGCAGAAGAAATGACAGATACGCAAAAGCAAGCTTACGCCATGGGCGCAAGCATGGGTTTGTTCGTTAGCAACCGTGCCGAACAACAAGAGCAACTGGGTTTAACATTAGACCAAGATGCGCTACAACAAGGCTTTAAAGACGGTCTAAACGACACCCTTAAGTTTACGCCAGAGCAGATTCAGCAAATCGCTCAACAAGGCGAAGAAGTACTTCGCGCTAAGCAGCAAGAAATGGCGGAACAAGCCGCTGAAAAAAATATTGAAGCTGGCCTAGCTTACCTAGAAGAAAACGGTAAGAAAGAAGGTGTGGTAACTACCGAGTCTGGTCTTCAGTACGAAGTACTTGAAGAAGGCGAGGGTGCAAGCCCAGAAGCGACAGACATGGTTAAAGTTCACTACCGTGGCACCTTGCTAGATGGCACAGAGTTCGACTCATCTTACAAGCGTGGCGAGCCAGCAGAATTTCCACTTAATCGCGTTATTTCTGGTTGGACTGAAGGCGTTCAATTGATGAAAGAAGGCGCAAAGTATCGCTTCCATATCCCATCTGAACTTGCTTATGGTGCGCGTTCTACTGGCGCAATCACGCCAAACTCGACGCTTATCTTTGACGTTGAGTTGCTAGAAGTGGTCAAGCCTGAAGCAGAAGCGCCAACGGAATAAGTTAGTGCTTTAAGAAAAAGAGAAAGCCGACGCATAGCGTCGGCTTTTTTGTTTTAGTGAGTCAGCGTGATCCTTGCTTACCTTTTCCCTACGAGCCAGTGGGTTTTCACCACGCGCGTACCCAAATAGTAAAGTGGGTTATTCAATATGCTTGGTGCCTCGAATTACACTGATAAGCTTAGTCTAAATCGACCAAATTTCACGGTCTATTCCAAGCCTTTTTGGAACAATTTCGCCTTAAAACTTGGTGCTTAAAACAAAAGGTTTTAACGCTGAGGGGCGCGCCGTCTTTCTGTGTGTACCTTAAACGTAGCAAAATGATTTAACAGAGACTGACCCACCTTATACATAGCACAACCTAAAATAAGATATATCACGGTTTGCATACTATTTAAGCGAACAACGATATCAAGCAAGGCATACAACAATAACAGCGCGCCACTTAAAAACAGCATAAAACCGATGATAGTACCGCTGGTTTGGAACGGATCGTTCCCCGACCTTCGACGGTTCAACATTGGTATCCTGTTACGCATTCATTTCCCCTAATGGTTTGACTATTATTTATACTACGACACTAAACGAAAGGTTTATGTTCAATAATTATTCAATCTGGCTCTTTTGTCACTTTTTGACGTACAGAAAGATTGCGTTTTGCCTTATTACCCACATAAAGTAGGGGTAATTAGCTGGATTATTTATAGGACATTGTGAAAACACCGCTTATCACTCGAAAGGGCTACTTAAAGCTTAAACAAGAACTGGATTTCTTGTGGCGTGAAGAACGACCTGAAATTACTCGCAAGGTAACCTGGGCAGCGAGCCTTGGTGACAGAAGCGAGAATGCCGACTACCAGTACAATAAGAAGAAGTTACGGGAAATTGATCGCCGCGTACGCTACCTTCGCAAGTGCTTGGAAAACCTAAAGGTTGTGGACTACGATTCACAGCAAGAGGGTAAGGTCTTCTTTGGTGCCTGGGTTGAAATTGAAAACGAAGCGGGCAAGGTGATGGAACTTAGGCTCGTGGGCTACGACGAAATTTTCGGCCGAAAGGATTACATTTCTATCGACTCTCCGATGGCGCGAGCGCTGCTTGGCAAAGAAGAAGACGATGAGTTTGTTGTAAAAACCGAAACGGGCACGAAAGAGTGGTGGATAAACCGTATTTGGTACGACGCAACAGACAAACTGTGAGCACTAATATGCCCTATTTAATCACCCATTTGTAACACAATGATCAGACGACTTCCCCTACACCGCGGTGATATACTCACCGCTCATATTTTCACTACCGACGCTGTGTATATAAGCCTTTCACACACCGTTTATTCGCCATTGCCTGACGCGAATTTTTAGTATCTTAGAGCGACTTATGATTATCAATAAAATTGCAGATGAACTTAGCGTTCAACCTTCGCAAGTAACTGCCGCTGTTAAACTTCTTGATGAAGGGTCTACCGTACCTTTTATCGCGCGCTACCGAAAAGAAGTGACACAAGGCCTTGATGACACACAGCTGCGTACCTTGGAGCAGCGCTTAACCTACCTGCGAGAGCTTGAAGAGCGCCGCGATGTAATCCTTAAATCTATCGAGGAACAGGGCAAACTAACCGACGAGCTTAAAAGCAGTATCACCAGTGCTGACAGCAAAACTACCTTGGAAGATTTGTACTTACCGTACAAGCCCCGTCGACGCACTAAAGGCCAGATTGCTATTGAAGCAGGCCTTGAACCTCTCGCTGATACCTTATTCTCTACCCCAGATACCGATGCTGAAAGTGCAGCAAGCGAATACGTTAACGCAGATAGTGGCATTGCTGATACAAAAGCAGCGTTAGAAGGCGCCCGCTATATCTTAATGGAGCGCTTCGCCGAAGACGCTACACTGCTGGCAAAAGTGCGCAAGTACTTAACTGAAAATGCTTATGTAAAAAGCACGGTTGTAACAGGCAAAGAGCAAGAAGCCGCCAAATATAAAGACTATTTCGAACACAGTGAAAAGTACAAGAACGTACCATCTCACCGCGCGCTGGCGATGTTTAGAGGCCGCAACGAAGGCATGCTACACATTCAGCTAGATGCCGACCCGCAGTCAGAAGACAACGGCCCATCGCATTGCGAACATATTATTGCCAGCCATTACGATATTATGCACCGCGGCCGTGGTGCAGATGACTTCTTGGCTCAAGTTGTACAGTGGACGTGGAAAATCAAAATTGGTTTACACATGGAAACTGAGCTATTCAGCGCCCTTCGAGAACGCGCTGAAGAGGAAGCCATTGAGGTATTTGCTAAAAACTTAAACGACCTGTTGATGGCCGCGCCTGCAGGTGCAAAAACCACTATGGGCCTAGATCCTGGTTTGAGAACTGGCGTTAAGGTAGCGGTCGTAGACAGCACAGGAAAAGTGGTCGCAACCAACACCATTTTCCCGCATGCACCACAAAACCAGTGGGATAAATCTATTCGCACGCTCACCACGTTGTGCAAGCAATACAAAGTAGATTTAATCAGCATTGGCAACGGTACTGGCTCGCGCGAGACAGACAAACTCGTTGGCGAAATGCTCAAGAACAACAGCGAGCTTACTGCACAGAAAATTATGGTCAGTGAAGCGGGTGCATCGGTGTATTCAGCCTCTGAGCTTGCTTCAAAAGAATTGCCTGACCTTGACGTGTCAATCCGCGGCGCAGTGTCTATCGCTCGACGCTTGCAAGACCCGCTGGCAGAGCTGGTTAAAATTGAGCCTAAAGCTATTGGTGTAGGCCAATATCAGCATGACGTAAGCCAAAGCCAGTTAGGCAAGTCGCTAGACCGTGTTATTGAAGACTGTGTAAACGCCGTTGGCGTTGACTTAAACACTGCATCGCCCGCGCTTTTGAGCTATGTATCGGGCTTAAATAAAACCCTAGCGCATAACATTGTTAATTTCAGAGACATCAATGGTGCTTTCCCAGACCGTAAAGCGCTATTGAAAGTCGAACGTTTAGGGCCTAAAGCCTTTGAGCAAGCGGCAGGCTTCCTTCGCATTGTAAACGGCACAAACCCACTTGATGCCTCTGCGGTTCACCCCGAAGCGTACCCAGTGGTAGATAAAATTGTAGATACGACCGCTGTTGCGGTTAATGACATCATCGGCAATACCGAGCTGCTAAAAAGCCTGTCGCCAGACACCTTTACCAGCGACGCATTCGGTTTGCCAACGGTTAAAGACATTCTAAAAGAGCTGGATAAACCAGGCCGCGATCCTCGTCCAGAATTTAAAACTGCCGCGTTTAAAGAAGGCGTTGAAACCATTAACGATCTTAAACCAGGCATGATTTTAGAGGGTGTGGTTAGCAACGTAGCCAATTTTGGCGCGTTCGTTGATGTAGGCGTACATCAGGATGGACTGGTGCATATTTCAGCACTGACTAACAAGTTTATCTCAGACCCACGCGAGGTAGTTAAAGCAGGCGATATCGTCAAAGTAAAAGTGCTTGAAGTTGACGTACCTCGCAAGCGTATCTCCTTCACCATGCGCTTAGACGATACACCGAGTCAAAGCAATAATGCAGGCGGTAAACCAGCAGCAGGAAAACCACAAAGTAAAGGGGCTGGGCGTGCTAACGCAAAAGCAAACCCTCGTTCAAATCAGGGTGGCGGCAATCGCAACAGCCAGCCTCAAAACAGCGCCATGGGCAACGCCTTTGCTGATGCATTTGCTAAAGCAAAAAAGTAAACAGTAGCGAATTTACTGTTGCTTATAGAGGGCCTGTCACTGACAGGCCCTTTTTGTATCACGCTTCCATTTAGCCTGCCGTTTTTGCTACATTAGATTGTGGTACATTAGTTCGGGCGCATAGAAATTTTATGTGCCCAAAAACTCTTTAACCAAAAGCACCAAAATAGAGAATACCGAAATAATGAAGAGGTGTAGGTCACACCGAAACCGAAGTTCGTATATTGGTAGCGTTTAGCAAGGCCGTTGACATGCTTTTAGAGCCTTAACGTTTAACGAAGGTAATGTTGCTCATTTGACCACAGCCTTTTTCTAGGCAGCACTTTCGGACAACCATAATGAGCTAAGGGCCACTAACCTTTGGTGTACGAGCGTAATCATCCAACTGTACAGCAAAGATTATCTGCCCTCATCAAAGGATGATTTTATGAACTCGCCTGTCTCAAAAAACATGCTGAATGTCAGCGCCGATTACCCCGACCTTCGGGATCGTTATTACCAACCGAATCTTACTCCACTTAAGCCTTTTATCGACCCGCCAGGCAATTTGGTTATTTTAGACCAAGGAAAAGATGGAGCGTGTACCGGCTTTGCATTGGCCGCTACCATTAATTTCATTTACCGTCAGCAAGGCCGAAAACATACTGTTAGCCCGTGGATGCTTTATGCCATGGCTAAACGTAATGATGAGTGGTTAGGTGAAGCGTATGAAGGCTCTAGCTGCCGCGGTGCAATTAAGGGGTGGTACAACAGTGGCGTATGTAACGAGTCACTAACTGAAGATATTAAGCACAGCAACGAATTTGAAATGACCCTAGCTATTGCTAACAATGCAAGCAATCACAGGCTAGGTGCGTACTACCGTATTGAACGAGAAATTAGCGATTTTCATGCGGCGCTTAACGAAGTGGGCGTAATCTTTGTTTCTGCCAGAATTCATGAAGGCTGGAAAGATAGCGAAGGTGATGTAATAAGCCTAAGGCCTGAACCCATGGGTGGCCATGCGTTTGCCATTGTTGGCTATAACGATGAAGGGTTCTGGATCCAAAACTCCTGGGGGACGGATTGGAAGAAGTCAGGGCTGGCACTTTGGCGTTACGATGACTGGGCGTTAAACGTTATGGATGCATGGGTTGTTCAACTCGCACTTCCTATTTCAGGCACAGGAACTTACCATCAGGCTACGCGCTCTATTGCACAGGGTTTGTTTTCTCGCTCCACACCACGGGTGAGCATTCAAGATCACTTCGTTCATTTCGACGACGGACACTTTGATACCAGAAGTAAATATTGGAGCAATAAAAACCACGTCGATGCCATTATTGAAAAACTTTCCGAAAGTAACCATCGCCATGTAATGCTATATGCACACGGCGGCTTAAATAGCATAAAAGCTTCGGCTAAACGCATTGCAGCAATGAAAGACACCTTTCTTAAAAACGATATTTACCCCATTCACTTCATGTACGACACGGGTATGCTAGAAGAACTCAAGGATATTCTGGGCTTTAAGAATAAAGAGATTAGCAACAAAGTTGGAGCCTTCACTGACTACACTGACCGCATACTAGAATGGGCAACACGTAAAGTAGGCGGCGCACTGTGGCGAGAAATGAAATCAGACGCTTGCACGCCCTTTACCCGTACCACATCAGATGGTACGTACTTCCTAACGCAATTGGCCGCCTACTTGAAAGGCAATTCAGATATTAAGCTGCATGTCGTCGGTCATTCGGCAGGCTCTATTTTTCATGCCCACAGCCTATCTAGGCTGTGTAAAGTTGATGAAAACATAACGATTAAGAGTCTGCATTTACTGGCTCCAGCCATTAGCTACCCCTTATTCAACGAAAAGCTCTCTGAGCTTATCGAAAGGAAACACATTGAATCGACCACGGTTTACAACTTATCTGAAGCGTTGGAAAAAGATGACCACGTGGCGCGCATTTACCAGAAGTCGTTGCTCTATTTAGTATCAAATGCGTTTGAATCCAAACCAGAGATGCCCTTGTTAGGTATGGCTGTGTTTAATCAGCCGCTGCCTAACGTGACGTTTAAGTACAGTGAGGGGAAAGTAGGTGATGCCACCGCCGCCACGTCCCACGGCGGCTTCGATAGCGACGTAGATACCATGAACTCGGTACTTTCAGACATCACTGGCGGCTCACCTAAATATCCGTTTACAAAGGCAATACTGGATTATTAGGGCCTGCTGGTTTGAAGGCAATGCAAGGGAAGTGAAAGTGCTTTTTTCGCGATTTAGCCCTTAGCTATGACGGGCTAAATCGTTCGTGCAATGTTAAGCAGCTAGCGTTAATTGCACGTTATCATGCTTGAAGCGATAAACCTTCTCTAGAGGGGGTGTAAGCTTGCAAATAAGCATTTTGAATGCGGCCAATTCGTGTTTGCATCACATTAGACTCATTTGCCTGAAAGCCTTGTGTGTCTGCTGATGAAGATTGATTATCTAACACCATATCCGCAATAGAATCGGTTGCGGTGCCTATATTTGTATCGGGCTGCACGGCTGCCCCAGTGTCTGCAACAATGCCATTGCTTTGTGCTGAGGTAGAACCTGCTGAAGCCGTTTCTGTTTGGCCTTTGGCAATCTCGCTACGGGCCTCTGTGGCTTTTTGAGAAGCCTCTGCAGCCACTTTTAAATCTTGTGATGAAGGTTCAGCTGGTGCGAGGGCGGCTGCGCGCACTTGCTCCATTTTTTTCAGCGTTTCCTCTGGCGTTTTTTCTTCTGAAACATCAATCGACACTTCGCCATCGGTCACATAGCGTTTATTGTCAGGGCCTGTAGTGTATTCATACTGCGGAGCACCGGCGTACTGACCGCCTGTTGAAGCATGCGCTTGCTCGTGAACCCTCACTTCCTGATCCCGGGCTTTTAACTGCTCAATTTCAGCAGCGTCTTGTTTCTCTTGCTGTTCTTGTTGCCTGTCTTGCGCGCCCTGCTTGCCTGCACTCTCATCTTGCGCATTATCTTTCTGTTGCCCAAATACGTTTTGAAAGGCAGCTTGAAGTTCTGTTTGTACCTGAGGGCGTTCGTAAGTAACCGGCGCTGGCGGCTGGCCGGGGCTCTTCGCTTTATCGGCTTCTGACCCCAAGCCTTTTTGAGAAGCCCCTTGCTGGGAATCTGACGCTTGAGGAATAGTTTCACGCTGCACGTTATCTCTACGTGCAGACTCTGTATTTATGTTCGCCGTGGGATAAGCAATGGCGTTAAGGATTGGTGTAACGATATTCACCGTAACTGTTCCACCTACGCAAGCACGTCTATGATGGTACCAAGCATCTCATCGGCAACACCTAATACTTTGGCAGAGGCTTGGGCATTACGTTCGTTTACATTGAGCGCGATTAAGTCGTCAGTGAGACGCGTGGAGGTAGACGTTGAATTCGATGACGTGTTTATTGTGTCGGTATTGGTCGCAATAGGTTGAGCGGGTGCTACCGCATCCTCAGCAGTTCGCTGAGCAATATTTGATGCTGCCTGCGAAATTCCGTCGCTGGCATTTTGTAAACCATATTGAGCCGCTGCAAATGCAGAGCCTGCACCTAAACCATCAATACTTGTCATACACTACCCCTAACCTCTCATGTGCAATTATTAACCAATTTCACACAAATGGAAAGACATGTATCACACCCTGTCATTAACTTATTGTAAGCAGGCGATTTTTATTAAGCTGTCAAAGATAAGAAAAGCTTCAAACTATCGGCAAGCCGCGGTTTGAAGCTTCATGTCATCGCTTTATTAAGACGCCTTTTGCTGGTAAACGCCAGCGGCAAAGCGAAATAAAATGTCAGCAGTTTGCTGAGGATGTGAAATAAACGGCGCATGCGACGCATGAGGCAGAACAACGGTATCAGCCTGCGGATGTAGCTCACATATACGATCTATTCCGCTGGTCGGCACTAGACTATCTAACCTGCCATACAATCGTAACGTGGGTGTAGTTATTCGCCCCACGTCTTGACGCATATCTTCAGTAGACAATATGCGTAAACCTTTCTTAAGCGCTTCCTCGGCGGGATCTGGGAATTGGGTTACCTGTTCTCTGATCGCCTTAATATCCTGCTTTGCCGTTTCGCTGCCCATCGCTTGAATTGCCAAAAAACGTTCCAGTGTTTTCTGATAGTTCTTTTCAAGCTGAGTCTCGAACATTGAAAGTAAATCGGCAGCAATACCCGGCCAACAAGGCCCTGCTATAAATCGAGGTGTTGAAGCAATCGTTACCAGTCCGGTAAGTTTTTCTGGTGCTAACAGCGCTAACTTTTGCGCAACTAGGCCACCTAATGACCACCCAACCAACACACACTGGTTTGGAAGCTGGTTCACAATGGATTGAGCCAATGTTTCCACGTTATACGGTGACGGGACGAACTCTGCATTTTCCCCAAACCCAGGAAGATCTATGGTGGTGACGCGAAAATTATCGCTTAAATAAGGAATAAAGGATGTGAACGCTCCGCTGTTCATACCCCAACCATGAAGAAATACCACATCTACGCCTGTACCCTGAGTACGGGTGACAAGCTCGCCGTTTGTATGCAAACTTTCCATTTACACCTCCTTAGGCAGTCACGTGTTTTTGAGGCAACACGAAATAATGAAAACAGGTCGACGTTCGACAATTCAAGGAAGTTGATGGAATCAACACTATGAACCTTTCATGCTTGCTATGTTATCAGGCAAGTCCTACGCCAGTATGTCACTGGTGTGAAGATGACATATTTTTTTTCGATGCCACGTTGCACGGAAGTAACTTACTTCAATATGGCCCTGTGGCAGGCCACGTCAAGCATAGCCACTATGACGCGTTACGCGTTTTGGGACTTCATACGTGGCCAATGTCATCGCTGGTTCACCAGTTAAAGTTTACGCATTCCCTTACGGCAGGAAAAGTATTAAGTAACTGGTTTGTCCATAAAATGCGACAGTGCACTTTATCAGTGCCCAATGTGCTGCTTCCGGTGCCAATTAGTGCATGGCGACTTGCTACACGGCACTACAATCAGGCTACGCTTCTGTGTGAAAGCATAAGCAGTGAGCTGAATGTTCCAGTTAACCAGTCGTGGGCCAAACGACGGGGCTTTAGCGTGCAGCATCACTTATCCAAAATGGCGAGAGCCGAAAACGCAAGCCGTGTATTTAGTCTATCGACGCAGTGTATCGATGATGAGATAGCAATAGCGCAAGGCATTAAAGATGGCAGCAACTTCAGCGTTGCAATCGTCGATGACGTACTCACCACCGGCGTGACCGTGAATACATTGAGTAAAAGGCTCAAAAAACGCTACCCAAATTTACACATTCAGGTGTGGGTCGCGGCATTTACGCCACCGCCTAAAAGCAGTCTGTATCAGAAAGCCTAGTGAGCAGAAGCGGTGATACTGAAAAGCGCGGCATTCGCCGCGCCTTTCAAGCTGATTTAGCGAATAAAGTGAGACTGGTAGATTGCATTGGCCAGCATCTTGTTCGTGCCATACCAGTACCCTCTAAACTGCGTATTGTCGGTAAAGCCAATGATAACGCCGCGCCCCATTTTTTGAGTCGTCACAGCAGTTGATTCAGCCATTAGCGCAACCATTCTTTTGTCACTAAACCCAGCCATGAGAGGCTCATCAGTGTAGCGTGCAGGTGTTATAAAGGGTGAGCTACTGGCCTCCACTATCATATTATTGGTTTTAAACATGGGCAGTGTGTCGTCATCATAGCCGTAGAACAATGGATGAGTATTGTCGATATTGGCTTCAAACACAGCGCCAGCCACCAACTTTCTGGCGTATAACGATGCGCCATCTTTATAGCTGAGTTCGCTTTCATCGAACGCGTTATCAATACTCTCTCGACTAACAATTTCTACGTCTAACCATTTATGTTGAGCGAAATAACGCAACGCGGATTTCTGCCCCACGATCACGCCACCGGCTTTCACCCACTGCTCAATTTGAGTTCTTTCACTTTCGGTAAAGCGATATCCACCGCTAGGGAATAAAAGGTGCGTATAAGTAACGCTCGGATCATTAAGCGCGCTTGTCAGATGTTGTTGCTCAACAATACTGGCAGCCAGCCCCACTTTTGTGTCGAAATAGTGCCATATTTCACCTGCTTCGTATTCACTGGTGCCTTCGCCGCCCACTATTAACACCTGTGGCAAGGTAACAGGTGCCATGCTCCGGCTACCCAAATCGTGCCCAGTGGGTGTTAACCCACTGCGCAAACTAAACACAGGCACCTGAAGTTGCTGTTGCGCTTCACGCAAAATAGCCGCCAGGTTTTCTGGCTGACCCAAACCTTTAGGCACAATAATACTGCCAGGCTGAAGCTCAACGTTTTTCCCGTCATATTTAATAGCAGAGAACGCTTCTTCACTGCTGCGTACCTTCACGCCTGCTTCCAATAGCGTTTGCAGCATGGCTGGCGCATAGTACTGCTGCCATGAAAACGCATACGCGTATGCATCTGGATGGATATCGTTAAGTGTTGGTTGTGCAAGTGCGGTGCTGTCGCTAAGTTTTAGGCTTCGCGCATCGCCCCTATCTAGAGGCGCGTAATCCAAATTGAAAGCCAAAGCCAAATTCCACGTTGATACATCGTAAAACGTGTTGTTCTCAAACGAGGTTTGGGTAGAGAAAATTGACTTTACTAAACGGTATTGAGGCTGGTTTGAAGGAATATAAATCGCGCTACCTGCACCATAGCGAACTTTGCTTACCTCAACATCTTTCGTTAACACCTCGTAATTAATATGATGCTGTTCAAGCAATGCAACAAATGCGTTAAAGCGAGCTGTGTCATTCGATGCACTAACAACAAAACCTACCTGCTCATCCTTTTCAGCCAGTGACTGTGTGCTCTTAACAAAACCCGATTGATAATCGAGAATAGCAGCCTTATTTGCCAATGCGCCTCTAAAAGTGCTTAAAGACGTAGTAATTTGATTTGCTATGGTGTCTTTGAAGGCAAGCTTGCCATTAATAGAGTCCTGAATGTGGCCCCGTGAGCTTGCTTGCTCAAAAAGAATACCCACACTGCCGTGTAAATCTGGGTAGGTCGAGCCTTTGCCTGCGTAGAAATCGTCAAACGCTTCTTGGGTAAAATAGAGCTCCCCTTGCTCATCAAACGCGGCAGCATGATACTGGGCAAGCGCTTCAGTTAGCGTTACGTTCTCATCAGGCGTCAGTGGATTTTTACGCGAGCGCACACCAGGCTGGAAAAAATAGGTGCTGTCTGTCCCCATCTCATGAAAATCGGTGAGGATATGTGGGCGCCATTTATGAAACTGTTTAATTCGCGCCTGCGACTCTGGGTGCGCCAGCAATAGCCAGTCGCGGTTTAAATCAAACCAGTAATGATTTGTTCTACCTGACGGCCACCCCTCATCGTGTTCACGATGTCGACTGTCAGAAACCAGCTGCTTGCCCTTGTGCATATTTGCCCACTGAGCAAATCGAGAAAGCCCGTCGGGGTTGAAAGACGGATCAAACAGCACAATATTGTTATTCAACAAGGCATCAATTTCTTTACCTTCAGCCGCGGCCAAATAATAAGCCAACGCAAGTGAAGCATTGGTTCCGGAAGGCTCGTTACCGTGAATACTGTAGCCCATGTAGAAAATAAGGGGAGCATCGCTACCTACTTTCTTGCCGCTTTCCATTGCATCAATGTGTTGCTGCCTCATCGCCTCAATATTGTTTCTATTTGAGGGCGCTGTGATTGTCAGTAACAGAAGTGGGCGGTTTTCGTGAGTACGGCCGGTTTCTTCAATGGTGATACGGTCAGACTTCTCGGCAAGTAGTTTCATATAATTGACGACTTGGTCGTGACGCACATGCCACTCGCCAATGTTGGCGCCTAGTATCGATTCAGGCGTGGGAATAGCTGGGTTGTAGGATACCGTGTCAGGTAAGTATGCTGTCACCGGCTGCCCGCCTACATCAGGTGCAATAGTAACAGTTGAAGCAGAGGCGGGTTGTGCTAATGATTTCTGACTGGCTGTTGCCCCAAAGGCGATGGTACCAAGGGCTAATAATGAAACGAGTGAGAATGGATTCTTTTTGGCGGTGTAATGCAATTTCGCGAACATAGCGCTTCCCGTCTTGTTGTTATGGTTGAGAATAGTGTCGATGTGCACGCCTCTCAACAAATTCGATTCACTGGAATAATTTATTTAATTAATACCTGACTGTTTTACTCAGGTAAATTTGATACAATAATCCAAATTTCAAAATATGTAGGACTTGCTGATGATAACTATATCAGAAGAAGCCCAGGCTCACTTCGTAAAACTGTTGAGTAAACAAGAGTCTGGCACGAATATTCGTGTATTCGTCGTAAATCCGGGCACTTCGTCGGCTGAGTGTGGCGTGTCCTATTGCCCACCAGACGCGGTTGAAGAAACAGATACCCGTTTGCCATTTAATGGTTTCGATGCGGTCGTAGATGAAGAAAGCGCGCCTTATTTAGAGGAAGCGGAAATTGACTACGTTACCGATCAAATGGGCTCACAGTTAACCTTAAAAGCACCTAATGCAAAAGCGCGTAAAGTGTCTGACGACGCACCATTAATTGAGCGAATTAACTATATGATTGAGTCGGAAATCAATCCTCAGTTAGCGAGCCATGGTGGCAATGTTGTATTGACAGAACTGACTGACGATGGCTATGCCATACTTCAGTTCGGCGGCGGCTGCAATGGTTGCTCAATGGTAGACGTAACGCTTAAAGAAGGTATTGAGAAGCAAATGGTCGAGCAATTCGCTGGCGAGCTTAAGGGCGTGCGCGATGCGACTGAGCACCAAGCGGGTGAGCACTCTTACTACTAAGCGTAATATTGCACTTGCTTAAGTGCATATCTCGATAACTATCTCATGCTAAAGCAAGACATTCACAAAAGCTGGCAACGATTCAAAATAGGTCTATCTATTTTCGTTGTCGGCGTCTTGCTGTTGTTTACCTTAAGTGAACTTCATATCACGCTGCATTACCTGAGCCTTCTTATATTATTTGTCGGTTTCGCTATCGCCATGTTGGGTTACTGGGGAATTTTTATTCAGCGCTTTTCTTTTATGAAAAACAAAAAGCCGCCGCCTAAATTCTGATTACTTCCGGCTCTACGCCATATCTTCTTGCCCTATTCTTTATGTAAGCCAGTCGCTTGCACTCAGTTTTACCCATACGCCATACTCTACATTACGCAGCTGTCTCCCGTTCATTTATGTTCGCCTAGCGCTCGTCTCAGGTTATAGGTAGATTAGAGGTTGCGCAAAGTGCCTAACAAAATAAAAGGGAGCTGTGGTGAATACAACAAAGAAGCTGGGCCTGCTTGGCGGAATGAGTTGGGAATCAACGGTCAGTTACTATCAAGCCATAAACCGTGGTGTAAATGCTCGACTTGGCGGCCTTCATAGCGCACCGCTGATAATAAGCAGCGTTGACTTTGCCCACATAGAGCAGCTTCAGCATAAAGGAGAATGGGATAAAACCGCCGATATACTGATCCGCGAGGCGAAGCACTTAGAAACTGCGGGGGCAAAAGCCATATTAATTTGTACCAATACCATGCACAAAGTAGCAGCTGACATAGAGCAGAAGATCACTATTCCACTTATTCACATTGCCGACGCTACGGGGTGCGTGTTGCAACAAGATAGGGTTAAGAAAGTTGGGCTACTGGGCACCCGCTTCACCATGGAACAAACCTTTTATACATCCCGCCTTAAAGAGATTTTTGGCATTGAGGTTGTTACTCCAAATGCCCAACAACGAGACACGGTTCATAACATTATTTATGAACAATTATGCAAGGGCGTGATTTGTGTTGAATCCCGTAACGCGTATATTGACATTATAAATGAACTGGCGGCCGAGGGTGCTGAAGGCATCATTTTAGGCTGCACAGAAATTGCCTTATTAGTTCAACAACATCACACCAAAGTTAAGTTATACGATACTACCGCTATTCATGCTTCAGCTGCGGTAGATTTTGCATTAGCTCCCTAAAGCGTTAGCAAAGGGTAAGTAGCGAAACACACATAACCTAACTTTGATAAAAGGGAATTGGCCCTACTATTTTCAGAGGACACAGCTATGTTTAGCCACGTAATGATTGGTGCGAACGACCTTGAAGCATCAAAAAAATTCTACGATGCTATTTTAGGAGTATTAGGATACGAACCAGGCGTTTTTGATGAATACGGACGGGTTTTTTACTATACGCCGAAAGGTATTTTAGCGCTAACAAAGCCGATTAACGGAGAGGCTGCCACACACGGTAATGGCACCACACTCGGCCTTGCCGCTCGAACACCAGACATCGTTGATGAATGGCATAAAGTAGGAAGCGAGAATGGGGGCGTGCCATGCGAGGACCCACCGGGTATTCGAGGCAATGGGGAACGCCAGCTGTATCTTGCTTATCTGCGAGACCCAGCAGGCAACAAGCTCTGTGCCACGCACATCGTAAGAAAATAGCTCAAGTGCTGCCTGCTTAAATGATCACGCTCTTTTTGCAGGCTATTCACTTTTAGCTGTCTATTTGGCCCAAAGCCCTTTGAATAATAGCACTTTGAGTAATAGCGTTTTGGGTAATGCCTAGTTATGTCTACATATAAGCCCTAACCAAACGAAACTACATAGGTGTTACTGTCTGGCCGCTCAATATCCTAAACGGGTTTCGCCTTTTCTCTTCTTTGCACTATACATTGTTGCTAGATGAATTAACCTTGAACCAGTAAAAGCGCAGCTAACAGAGGGAATATGACACCTGAAGAAACTGGCAAGGCCTACGACACCATTACACACCTTTGGACTCGTCCTGAATTTAATCAGAAAAATGGGTTAACCGCCTACCAAAAAGCATTGTCATTTTTAGCGGACACCCCATCACAAGAGCCTGATACGGTGCCCAGCGAAGCGCTTGATAAGGGAGAAGCGCTTGGTAAGGGCGAAGCGAGCAATAAAGACAAACCAAAGAAACGAGGCTACGCACTAGACATAGGTTGCGGATGCACCAATCGTTTTGTTCCGATTATCGAAAGCGCAGGGCTAGCTTACGAAGGCATTGATGTTTCCAAAGATATGCTGGCCATTGCGACGTCCCAATTACCCGCTCATACCTTCTATTGCGCCGACGTGTGTACATTCACTATCCCCAAGCACTATTCGTTTATTAGCGCTTGGGATAGCTTTTGGCATATTCCCCTAACGCAGCAAGAGCCTTTGCTTAAGAAGCTAGTGGCTCACTTAGACGATGACGGAGTGTTGCTTTTTAGCTGTGGGGGTACAGATGAAAGCGGCCAACACACAAACGAAGTGATGGGTCCAGAAGTCTACTACGCCTCGCTGGGGCTACATAGATACATAGAAATATTGATTGAAGCAGGCGGGTTTGTTCGTCACGTTGAATTCGATCAGCACCCTGAACTACATACTATTATCATTGTGCAAAAAAGAACCGCGAAAAAAACACAGTAGCAAGAATAATACTGAATGATGCCCTAGAAAAACTGAGAGAGGCAGCGTGCTCAGCACGCCTTCCCTAAGTAAGGTCAGCGAAGCATTATAAAACTCTAGCTTTGCGGTATCGCTAGCTCACCGCGTTTATTTAACCGATAAAAGCTCCAAGCCAATGTCACGCCCCGGGCGAGCAAGAAGGCAAGAAGGGCGTACCACAGGCTGACATTACCTTGGTTTTTGGTGAGATACCAAACGGGGAAGTACACGCCTAGTGCACTAATTATCATGGTATTTCGCATTGCGCTGGCTCGGGTAAGGCCAACAAATACGCCATCGTACAAAAAACACCAATGCGCTAATAGAGGAAGTAATACCATTAAACCAAGATAAGGTAGCGCAGCTTTTACAATGTCACTATGTTCGGTAAGCAGCGCGATAATGGCCTCACCGCCAGCGAAAAATATCAAGCTATAAACAAGGGCAAAAATACTCGACCAGACTAACCCTTGGTAGGTGCGTCGTTTCACTTCGCTGCTGTCTGACGCCCCCTTGGCTTCACCCACCAGCGCTTCCACCCCATAGGCTATGCCATCAAGTCCCAATGCAATAAGAACAAAGAACTGCATGAGTATGGCATTGACGGCCGCCGACGTTTCCCCGTAACGTGCACCTTGAATGGTGAGAAACGCTAAGCAGCCCTGTAATGCTAAGTTACGTAATAGCATGTCACCGTTAAGCTTCATCAGTACCTTCCGAGCTGCACGGTTAAACCACGATGCACTCACCGCGACACCGCCAACGCGCTTAAACGCCACCGCTAGCGCCATTATAGCCATGGTATACTCAGCGATAACACTGGCCAGCGCCACGCCAGCTACAGACAAACCAAGCTCGAACACAAACACTACATCGAGTCCCGCATTCAATAAATTTCCCACAATTTGAATAGCCATGACGCTGCGCGTTTTTTGCTGCCCTACTAACCATCCAACTAATGCCAGATTAAGCATGGCAGCTGGTGCGCCCCATACCCGCGTCGAAAAATAGTCTTGAAGATGCAGGGCAACTTCACTGTTTGGCTGAGTTAAAGCTAAACCTATAGACAAGATAGGAGATTGAAGAGCAAGTACCACAGCCCCCAGCACTAGAGCAACCGCCACCGTTTGCCACAGCACTTTTGCTGACTCTAATGTATTGTTCGGTGAGCCTTTAGCTTGTGCACTCAAGCCTGTTGATGACATGCGAAGAAACCCGCACACCCAGTATATTTGCGTTAAGATAAGTGCGCCCACCGAAGCCCCTGCAAGCATGGCTGGTAAAGACATGTGTCCCAAAACCGCGGTATCCACCAAACCTAATAGAGGCGTAGTAATATTCGCTAAGATCATGGGAAGCGCTAACGCCAACAGACGGGAATGGTCGTCAAAAAAGGAGCGCTGAGTTAGTTGGGCAGGGGACATAAATGATCTCAGTAGGGGTTAATTTCGCTATATACTATCAACCTATGCAGCGGCATAAGTGAAATGCGTACCAGCTTGACCATGTATAAGATTGGCCAAGTCGCATTATTTGGAGTTTACCATGCTATTGAATTTGATTAGGCACTCAGTGGATGATGATATGAAAACCAACAATGTAATTCAAAATAGAACGACGAGTCGTACGCGTTTGAAGATCTTATCTTCAATGCTTGCGGGAATTTTCAATGTTTTGTTGGTCTCACCTAGCATTGCTTCAAGCTCAGATGCAAACCCTGTTGCTGATGCGACTTCCACTACAAAGGAACAAAGTGGTAATAACATCGACTCTAGTGTGAGCACCTCGCCTAACGCCGCCATTTTGCTTTATCACCATGTGTCGTCTTCAACACCAGCCAGTACCAGTATTTCACCTGAAGCCTTTAAATCGCACATGGAATACTTGGACGCACACCACACTGTTGTTTCGCTTCAGGACGTTGTTTCTGCGATACAACACAACACTACACTGCCAGAAAATGCAGTTGCGATTACGTTTGACGATGGCTACGCAAACATTTTAGACAATGCTCACCCAATACTGGCTGACCTAGGTTTTCCCTATACCGTGTTTATCAACCCTGATGAAATCGGCGTAGGTCCTAAGCAGCTAACATGGGAGCAAGTTATTGCTATGCATAACGATGGCGTTGTTTTTGCCAACCACACGCTAGACCACCTTCATATGCTAAACGGTGAGCAGGAAATGGGAGAACGCGCATGGTTAGAAAAAGTATGGCAAAACGTAGCACGTGCTGAAAAGAAGATAGAAGATAAATTAGATATCAGTTTTAAATATTTAGCCTATCCATTTGGCGAGTACAATACGGCGCTCGCTAGGAAGCTCAAAGCTGAAGGTTACATAGGATTCGGGCAGCATTCCGGGGCTGTGGGCCCATCTAGCGACATGCAGGCACTACCGCGCTTCCCCGCGGCCGGTCCTTACGCCAATTTGGCAACGCTAAAGACCAAGCTTAATAGTCTTGCCATGCCAGTGACGCAAAGTTCACATAAAGACCCTCGTATGACAGCGCGAAACCTGTCATCGCCCATTAGTTTAACGATAGACAGTGACGATGTTCGCCTTACACAAGTAAATTGTTTTTTCGGCGGCGACCCTATCGAGACTAGCCTAGAAGAAAATGTGCTTACGTTTACCCTCGATGAAACGCTTCCAGTAGGACGTTCACGTGTGAATTGTACAGCACCGTCTAATGCGCAATCAGGGCGTTATTATTGGTACTCTACGCCTTTCTTTGTGGCAGATGAGAACGGCAATTACCCAGACTAGGGCATGTCGATAAGGCACATCTAGGCTTGAGCGCGAGCGCATATCGATTGGGCTCGCACTTATATAAGGAAACGCTTACCTATACAGGTTTAGAAAATCGAATAAAACCTTTATTTATCGACTCTTCCTCAAAACTATGACGCTGATAGAAACGAATGGCTGGCACGTTCGACACTTCAACATCTAGTACCACTTTACGTTTGTTCAGTTTTTCTGCTCGCGCTTGCATAGCATCTACCAGTATCGTTCCCACGCCCGTTCGACGGGCACTTTCTTCAACAGACAGATGGCCTATCATGAGTTCGGTATTAGTAGGCGGCGTAAGATTGATGGCCACGGTCTGATTGCGCATGAGCACTGTCATAGCCTCATCGAGGGTAAAGTACGATGTGATGCTATCAAGGGTCGCCCTATCAAATGTTGCACCAAGTTTGCTGTGCCAAGAGGTCACAACACCGAGTACTTCGTCGCCGCTACACGCCACCCAATGATTCTTAAAGCCATATTGCCCGCCACCGAGCTCCCATGCATGAGACAGGTAGCCCTCAGCTGTTTTATTTTTATTTTGTCCAAAAATAGACGTTAACAAAGACTGCGCCGCATTCAATATAAGCGGCGTAGTTTGCGCAGCATCAGATGCCACACCTTGCCTTATTTTGATTTCCATATTACTGCTTCGAGATTATTATTGGCATATCAGCCAATATTTGCTGGGAATCACTTATCGATAGCTTTCCTGGCTCTCTTTTTGGTTTGAATCTTCCTATCACCCTAGCTTCAGGGTCGACAAGTACGACAGATGCACTGTGATCAACTAAATAGTTGGGGTTATCGGTACTTTCAGCAATGGCATACATCATTCCTAAATTACGTACAAACGGGAATAGCGCCTTGTGCTCTCCAGTTACGGCAATGAACTCCTCATTAAAATAGCTCACATACTCTGAAAGTCTTTCAATTGAATCGCGATTTGGATCAACGGATACAAAAACAATTCGAATAGGTTCGACACTATTTAATGCTTTTAGTTCAGGATATATGCCGTTCAGTTCAGCCATGGTAGTTGGGCAAATATCGGGGCAGAAGGTATAGCCCACAAATACTAAGCTCCACTGCCCTTCAAGCGACGAATTATCAAACACTTCACCTTCATGAGATGTAAGTGAAAACGGTGATAATGCTCTCGGCTCTGGGTAAGTCTGAAAGTATTCAGGCTGACTTTCAACATTTGGGGGCGCGATATACAGCGCCCCTACGATGCCTGCACATAGCGCTAAAAATGCAACAAGGCCGACGGTAGTTCGTTGATTCATAAACTCAGTGGTATGTAGTGATCTAAGAGTAATACGACAAACAATACCATGAGATGAATAATTGAAAACCTAAAAGTTTTCATTGCAGTTTGTGGCTCTGCATCGAATTTTAACTTTAATGCATAGTATAAAAACCCAATGTTAAGCACACTTGAGCCAATCAAATAAATGAGATCGCTCATGCCTGTAAGATAGGGCAGCAAACATACAAGCCCCAACAATACTGTATACAGCAACACTGACGTTTTCGTAAATGACACACCGTGGGTTACCGGCAGCATGGGCACCTTCGCTTTGGCGTAATCTTTTTCTCTATGAATAGCGAGCGCCCAAAAATGCGGCGGCGTCCAGGTAAAGATAATCAGCACTAAAAGCAGGGCATGGGCATGTATTTCCCCTGTAACCGCGGTCCAACCTAGAAGCGGTGGAGCAGCCCCTGCTAAACCGCCAATCACGATGTTTTGCGGTGTCGCTCGCTTTAAATACATCGTGTAGATAAACGCGTAGCCTACTAGACTTGCTAAGGTTAACCACGCGGTTAGCATATTCACAAAAAGAGCTAACACTACAAATCCAACCACACCTAAAACGCCTGCAAACCACAGCGCGTTGTTTACGCTAACCTTGCCTTTTGCGACGGGGCGATTAAAAGTACGCGCCATCACACTATCTATCTTATGGTCGACAACGTGATTAATAACCGCAGCAGACGCAGACAACATACCAATACCCAATAAGCCACAGATAAGTACGGTTGCGTTTACCCACGAAGGCGTAGCTAAACACATGCCTACTAACGCGGTTAACAGCAACAACATGACGACATTAGGCTTAGTCATTTCATAGTAATCTCGCCACGTGACTACATTGTGCTGACGTGAAGTGCGCGCATGTAAAGAGACCGATTTAGCCATGGAAACCTCCTGGAGCTTTAGGGAGAATATGAGAAGACGTTGACGCGTTTAAAGGGTCGTGCAAAGGCGCTTCGTGGATGCTAAATGCACCTGCACCCTGCAGTGGTTTCGAACCTGAGAATGAGCCTGTATTTCGTTTTTCTGTACCGAAGACGTTATCGTTTTCTAGTGCCAAAAATACGGTAAAAATGAGGTTGAGTAGGGAGAGAAGTAACACGGCTGCGACCGCGTTATGCATTACAGCGATAGCCAGTGGCAGCATAAAGATAATGTTGCTAAGTCCTAATGCCACTTGCGTGCACAATGCTACCAACATAAACGCACCCACATATTTTTGTTTACTTGTGGTGTAGCGGCTTACCAACACACTTATACCTAGTGCTAGCAAGTATAAAAACGTGATGACCGCGCCGAACCTATGCACTATGTGCATGGTAACTCGTTCGCCGTAATCGTGAGCACCAAACTCATAGTTGTCTGCATCAGGCACACTGAATGCACCTGCCAAATCAATTCTTTCCTGCCAACCGCTTTCACAGACCGGCATTTCCGTACAGGCCAACGCAGCATAATTGGCAGAAGTCCATCCACCAAGAGCAATCTGGGTAACAAGCACGCCAAGCCCAATGAAGGCGAAAAGTTTAAGGTTTCGTTGAAAGACTTTGGCTTGAGGTAAGTCGGTAATATCCTGATCATGCATAGCTGACGCTATGGGCGCTTGTTTAGTTTTCGATGCATCGCCTGCGGTGTTGCGCAAGCGGAGGTAGAGAATAAACAGGCAAGAGAGTACAGAGAAGCCCCCCAGCAAATGCCCCATAACTACGACGGGAAGCAGATTGAGCGTCACGGTCCACATACCAAGTGCTGCCTGGAAGATAATAAGCCCCAGCAGTAACAGAGGTAATTTAACGGGCATTCCTTTGTCGCGCTGCCGAATAGCAATAATGGCAATAGCCAGAACACACAGCCCCAGCGTTCCTGCAAAATAGCGGTGAATCATTTCATTCCACGCCTTAAACGCCTCAACTGGACGTTCGGGAAAAGCAGCGTTGGCTTGTGCCACTTTTTCCTCACTCAAAGGCACGGTTAAATTACCGTAGCATCCAGGCCAGTCGGGGCATCCTAGCCCCGCGTCGGTCAAACGCGTATACGCACCGAGAATAATAACGACCGCCGCCAAAAAAATACTGAATAGGGTTAATTTTTTCATGGCCATTATCCTATACGCGATAATTTTAGGAGCTTTCTCATATCTGCCAGCATGTTGCGGCTTTCCATCACGGCGTCTTTTCTATCGTCTTTAATGTCGTAAAAGAGCATGGCGTTATTTTGCGTATCAACAATATAAACACTGCTAGAGGCAAGCGCCGTTGGTGTAGTAACGGGTAAGGTTTCGACAAAAGGGTAGTCTTCTAGCGCGGCTATCGCAGTTTGGTCGCTTGAAGCGGTAGTAACGACCACTGCTTGAGCACGGTCCGATTCTTTACCTAGCGCAAGCCACACTTGGTTAATGCTAAAAAGTGCGTTCTCGCACACTGCGTCACATTTACTTGGCATCACATACAACAAACGCCATTTAGGTTCCGCGTTTTCTAAAAGCGCACTCATGTCGATGGTCGGCGCGAGCAGCTGACCTTTATTTGTCGCGCCTTTAGTAAACCAATCGTTATCAAGTGCGAGCTTTGCCAAAACAACAGGTAAAACAAACACGGCTACCATAATAATTAATGTTTTTTTCGAAGCAGCATTACTCATAACTACGTCCTTTCTTACTAATTGCAAAGCCGCCAATGGCTGCAGCGGCAATAGCTAAACCAAACCATTGAACTGCATAGCCAAGGTGCTTTTCAGGAGACATTACGACGGTCTGATGTTCACGAATAAACGCGGGGTCAGGCGTGGTAAGGTGAAGAATAAAGGGTAAAAGTTTGCGCTCTAAGGCGTTGCTTAGTGCAGGGAATTCTATGTGTTGTACCAGCGCGGGGCTTTGCGACAAAGCCATGTTGGTTTCTTTCACTAAGGGGTTGTTACCCGGCACGCTAAGCACGCCGATTAATTCGCGCGTTTGGCTTGTAAAACTTATATCCGGTAGCGTGCGCGTTAAGTCTGGCGCAGGCACCCAGCCAAAGTTAACCAAGAGCCACCCGACATTGGTATTTACCGGTACGATGACATCGAAACCCACCCGCTGATTGTGAATCTGATTATCTAATAGCAACACATGGTTAGCGTCTATTGCGCCGCTGAACGATACGGTAATATCCCGAGGATCATCATGAGACAACGCCTCTTCTAAACTCAAGGTTCCATTACTTTGCTTTTGCGCTATGCTAGCTAAGCGTTGTTGCTTTTGGACCATGCGATCAAGTTGCCAGTACCCTAAACCGCACATAATCGCCACACTAAAGCCCGTGAGTAACCAAGGAATAACGTGGCGAGTGCGAGAAAACATGATTATTTCGCACCATGCAAAATTAGAATAAAAACAGAGGTGAATATGTTGATAAAAATAGTCCTTGTTGCGTTGGTGCTGTACATGATTGTGAACTTGTTCATGGCGATGCGAATCATGATGAAAAACGACACATCAAAAGGGCCTATGAGTAAGTACATTGGTCGACGCGTGCTCACTTCTGCCGTCATTGTTATTATTATTCTTATCGCTATTGGTACCGGTTTAATTACCCCAAACCCAAGGCCTTACTGAGTTTGGGGATTCCTTTTAAAGTACGTAAACAAAGATGTAGAGCATGACCCACACTACATCTACAAAGTGCCAGTACCAGCTCCCCGCCTGAAACGCGAAGTGGTTTTCAGGCGTGAAATGGCCTTTCAAGACCCTAAAAAACAGTACAATTAGAATGATGGTGCCAAGGGTCACATGCATGCCGTGAAACCCTGTGAGCATAAAGAAGGTGTTGCCGTAAATGCCTGACTGAAGCGTAAGCCCCAAGTCGCGATACGCATGTATGTACTCTTCTACCTGTAGGAACAAGAACCCACATCCAAGTAAGATAGTGATACCCAGCATTAGGGTTAGCTGTTTGCGTTTGTTTTGCTCTAGTCCCACATGAGCGAAGTGCAGTGTAATAGATGAGATAAGCAAGATAACCGTGTTGATTGTGGGCAACCCCGCAGCACTCATTTCCTGTGTGGAAGTGCCGCCTGGCGTTGACACCAGCGGCCACATGGCCTCAAAGGTCGGCCATAAGACCTCATTGGTCATAGCGTTGTTCGATGCGCCGCCCAGCCACGGAACGGAAATAAATCTCGCGTAGTAGAGGGCGCCGAAAAACGCAGCGAAAAACATCACCTCTGAAAAGATAAACCAGCTCATACCTTGTCGATATGAACGCCCCAGCTGATCGCTGTAAAGCCCTGCCATAGATTCGTCTATTTGATTTTTAAACCAACCTACAAGCATAACGAGCAATACTGCTATCCCCGCTAAAAGGATATGACCGCCATAGCCTGTTTCACCTTTGGTTGCTTGCACCACATAATTGCCCGCACCTACGGCGATAAGAAATAGAGCAACGGCCCCTACGATGGGCCATGGACTTTGTGCGGGTACATAATATTTTTGGTATTCGTGATTCTGTACTTCGGGTTGCATTTTCTTCTCCTTACCCCTTCGGCCTATTCGCCATTTGATGGTGTTGAAGCCATAAAGGGATTCGGTGTTGTCGTTAGGTCACTGGCTCGCGCTGTGACGTCATAGAGTGTGTACTGCAAGGTAAAAAACGTAATTTCTTCAGGTAGCTGAGGGTCTACATAAAACTGCATGGGCATATAGGCTTCACTACCCGCATCTAATGGCTGCTGATTGAAGCAGAAGCATTCAGTCTTGTTCAGGTACAGTGCTGCCGTTCCGGGGGATACAGAGGGAATGGCCTGAGCTACGATATTGCTTGATGCAGGGTTTCTCACATAAAACGATACCGTATTAAGTTCGCCAGGGTGCACTTTCACGCGCTTGGTTTCAGCACGAAACTCCCAGGGCATACCGGTATTTGTGCGAGTAATAAACTCGACGGTCACTTCTCGCGACTCATCAATCTCAACCGATTGATAAACCGCAGCCGTGCCTTCGGTTTTTCCGTTAATTCCCGTAACGTCGCAAAATACGTCGTACAAGGGAACAAGGGCAAAGCCGAAGCCAAACATGCCAATGACAATAGCAACAAGTTTAATAACCATCTTGTTGTTTGCGCTTTGCTGTGACATCACGTGACCTCCGGGTAAATCCATAGATGAAGGTTGGTAAACGCTTGTTTAGTCGTTTATCTCCCTCACCACCTGCAATGTGTGAATGTCATTCCCATCGGCTTTTGCCGGTTGAAAGGAATGACCTATTCACAACTCCACCTACCGTTACTTAACGACAGGTGGCGTTTCAAACGTGTGATAAGGAGCGGGTGATGGAATTTCCCATTCCAATCCTTCTGCGCCGTCCCAAACTTGCGCTGATACCGGCTCACCTTGCTTTTTGCATGCCTTGATAAGCAGGGCAAGAAAGATGAGCTGAGATAAACCGAATGCAAAACCACCCAGGCTTATCCATTTATTAAAATCAGCGAACTGCAATGCATAGTCAGGAATACGGCGTGGCATACCAGCCAAACCCACAAAGTGCATAGGGAAGAACAACACATTGACCGATACCAGTGAGCACCAGAAATGCCATTTAGCTAAAGCTGTGTCATACATTTTTCCCGTCCATTTAGGCAACCAGTAATACACCGCAGCCATGATGGAAAAGACCGCGCCAGTTACCAGTACATAGTGGAAATGGGCTACAACGAAGTAAGTGTCGTGATATTGGAAGTCCACGGGCGTGATCGCCAACATTAGCCCTGACAACCCACCAATGGTGAACAGCACAATAAAGGCAATAGCGAACATCATTGGCATTTCAAAGCTCAGTGAGCCGCGCCACATGGTCGCTACCCAGTTAAACACTTTTACGCCAGTAGGCACCGAGATAAGCATGGTGGCAAACATGAAAAACATTTCCATGTACACCGGCATGCCCGTGGTGAACATATGGTGAGCCCACACAACAAAAGAGAGCAGCGCAATCGACGCCGTGGCGTAAACCATAGACGCGTATCCAAACAGCTGCTTTCGAGAGAAGGTAGGAACAATTTGCGAGATAATGCCGAAAGCGGGCAAGATCATAATGTACACTTCAGGGTGCCCGAAGAACCAGAAAATATGCTGGAACATAACCGGGTCGCCGCCACCAGCAGCATCAAAAAAGCTCGTGCCAAAGAACTTATCAGTTAACACCATGGTAACCGCACCGGCGAGCACTGGCATTACCGCAATCAGCAAGAATGCCGTGATAAGCCACGTCCATACAAACAGCGGCATTTTCATCCAGGTCATGCCTGGCGCACGCATATTAAAGATGGTCACAATCACGTTAATCGCACCCATAATGGATGAAATACCCATGATGTGAACAGAGAACACAAACAACGCTGTCGAATCGCCACTGTAAGTCGTTGAAAGGGGCGCGTAGAAAGTCCATCCAAAAGCAGGGCCGCCGCCTTCCATAAAGAGCGAGCTCAATAGAATGAGAAAGGCACCTGGTAAAATCCAGAAGCTCCAGTTATTCATGCGCGGTAACGCCATGTCAGGGGCGCCGATCATCATGGGAATAAGCCAGTTTGCGAGCCCAGTAAAGGCTGGCATTACTGCACCAAATACCATGATAAGCCCGTGTACCGTAGTCATTTGGTTAAAGAAGTTTGGCTCTACAATTTGTAGACCGGGTTGGAATAGTTCAGCGCGGATCACCATGGCCATCGCACCACCAACTAAAAACATAATAAAGGCAAACCACAGGTAAAGTGTGCCTATGTCTTTGTGGTTAGTGGTAAACAACCAACGCGTTATCCCTTTAGGAATATGATCGTGGTGTTCATGGTCATCATGTAGGTGACCGTCATGAGGCGCAGAGGTATCTGGCGAAATAACTTCAGTTGCTTTGCTCATTGTCTGCTCCTAGTTTCCGTTTGCCACTGCGTTGACATCTTTGGCTTGAACCATATCGCCAGTTTTATTGCCCCAGGCATTTCGCTCGTAAGTGACTACGGCGGCAATTTCCTTAAGACTTAGCATTTTTCCAAACGCTTGCATGGCTGTTCCTGACTTTCCATGCAGCACGATGTCAATGTGACCTTGCTGATCTTCTAGTGCCATCTTGCTGCCTTTTAATGCCGGGAACACGCCAGGTAAACCTTCACCATTTGGCATATGGCAAGCAGCGCACGTTGCGTTGTATACTCGCTCGCCCTCTTTCATCAGTTCATCCATAGACATATTCATAGAAAGTAGACGCTGCTCTTCTTCTTTTGCTTTACGAACAATCTCTTCTTGTTCGCCCATCCACTTTTCAAACTCGGCGGGTTCTTTAGCAATTACCACAACCGGCATATAGCCGTGGTCTTTACCACAAAGCTCTGCGCACTGTCCGCGATAAATACCCGGCTCATTCACCTTGGCCCAAGACTCGTTAATAAAGCCGGGGTTGGCATCTTTTTTCACGGCAAAGTCAGGAACCCACCAAGAGTGGATAACGTCGTCAGAAGTAATAAGAAAGCGTACTTTTTTCCCAGTAGGAATAACCAAGGGACGGTCGACTTCCAGCAGGTAGTTATCTGTTTTCTGAAATTTGTTTTCTATTTGCTCGCGCTGAGTGGCGAGTAAAGAATAAAACTCTACATCGCTATCCATGTACTTGTAGTGCCATTTCCATTGAGAGCCTGTTACTAACACCGTCATGTCAGGCTCAGACGTGTCTTCCATAGCAATTAGAGTATTCGCTGCGGGTACCGCCATGAAAATAAGAATAAGGAAAGGAATAACGGTCCAAGCAATTTCGACCTTCACGTTTTCGTGAAAATTAGCTGGCTTGGCACCACGGGACTTTCTATGTAGATACATTGAAGCGAACATCACGCCAAAAACTACAACCGCGATACCTACACAAATGAAGAACATCAACATATGGAGGTCGTATACCTGCCCACTGATGTCGGTAGCACCGCGTCTCAAATTAAGCGAAGAGGCTTCTTCGCTTGCTTCTTGCGCAAAAAGCAAAGGGGAAAAAAGCAAAATTGGTATACTAGAACACCATTTTGCGAAAACGGTCGTTAGTTGTTTCACTCAGCACCTCCGTAATGGCGTGGTCAAAGACGCTGATTAATTTGCGCGATGCCCTACCAAATGGTTTGCGAACGATTGACCCATAACCTCAACTTGTAAAACAAATTTAGAGTCATTGTTATTATTTTGTTAATCTCTGTATAAGAATTGCGCAATAATGTCGTGCCGTCTAGTCTTTTCTATTAAAAATTTAACGAAGTGGTTAATTTTTAATCATTTACTAAAATGGTCGCGGGGAATTTCACGTGCAAAAAGAGAAAGCCATTGCTGTGGGATGCCCTTGGAATCAAACAGGCATTTTGAACACGGGGTTAAAGTAAGTGCTCGACTAACTAGTTAAGAAATCAATAAGTAATCGATTACTCAATGTCGATTTCAAACAAAATTCAAAATAAAAAATGGAAAATACTTGAAGCATTCATAGAAAGAATAACGTGAGTAATGATAAAAATAAGCGCGCAGAAAACCAACAGGTTTGCTGGGCAGGATAAAACCTAAGTTGGCAGATTGAAGAAAAAAACAGGAACAAAAGACATAAAAAAAGCGGCTAACGCGCCGCTTTTATACAAACAAGCTAAAATACTACATCCAGTCAGCGTTTCTGATCACACCCACCGCAATGCCTTCTATCGCAAAATGTTCAGTCGCCAAATCAACTTTTATTGGTGCAAACTCATCATTCTCAGCATGAAGCAATACTTCACGCCCGCGTTTCTCTAGACGCTTTACGGTGACGTCTTCATCTACACGCGCCACAACCACCTGACCGTTGTGTACATCAGTGGTGCGATGAACAGCGAGAAGGTCACCGTCTAAAATACCAATGTCTTTCATGCTCATACCGTTGACGCGTAGCAAAAAGTCGGCATGGGGTTGAAACAGTGCAGGATCTACTTTGTAGTGCGATTCAACATGCTCTTGCGCCAAGATCGGCTCACCAGCTGCAACACGCCCAATTAACGGTAGGCCTTCTTCTTCTTGTGCGTCGTTATCAAGAGGGATATTGAGCTTAATGCCACGAGACGTACCAGGCAAAATTTCAATCACGCCTTTACGCGCCAATGCTTTCAAATGTTCCTCTGCTGCATTAGCAGAACGAAAGCCAAGCTGACGGGCTATTTCCGCACGAGTAGGCGGCATTCCCGTTTCTAACATGGTTGTTTTAATAAGTTCTAAAACTTCGGTTTGTCGAGCTGTGAGTGGGCGCATAAAAGACCTGTCTGTTCATACAGTTCCTGTAAGTATATACACCTAAAACTAAATAACAAGCACTTGCCGCGTCTTTTGCGATCTGCAATAGCCTACGACAAGTGCTTTCCTCTTATTTTACGAGAAGAGCCATGTTCGGGTTACTAATTTGTAACTCCAGCTCCCCATCACTATTTTGACGTGTGCGCATGCCTTCAACATTATCGAGCCCAAGTCCAGGGCTTTGCCACACCACATTGCCTTTATTATCAACCTCAACCACGCGATATGCGATGCTGTCATAATAATTGTACGAATAGTCATTCTCGTTAGGCTGGTAGATAGCGAGAATCGACTGATTAGACGACGTCGTTGGAACAGCCGCTATATACTGAGGGTAGAATGACGGTGCTATAGTGTCTTTGAGTTCTAATGCATCGCTCGCCACGTCATAAACATTGATGGTGTTGTAGTTTCTATTTAAACACGCAAATTCAAGTTCGCTATCACTATCAAAATTTACCGTGAGCAATTGGTCACAATTGGTTTCCAATTCATTCAATCCAACAAATTCACCATCCTGCATTTTATAGAGCTTGAGCGAACTATAGCCCCCAACAGCAAAATAATGCACACCGTCTTTTTCAGAGGCAGCAAGCGCATTAATTGAAAAATCGTTAATGATTGAGTCGATAAGCACCTGATTCTCGATATCAAACGCTTTAAGTCGATTGTTCTCAATAATAACTGCATCGGCGTAACTATCGTTATTTACGTCAATGGCTTCAATAAACGAAATTTCACTATTCTGATTATTGTTCAGTGTCCACTGAATAGCGTTATCTGTAAGTCTCACGACATTAAACGACGAACTATAATCCAGTGCCCCTATTAGTAACTCACCCACACCGTCATTGTTGTAGTCTGTAACGACCGGTTTGCTATAGTTATAGACATCTTCGCCAACCTCAGCACTTATCGCAAAGTTATCCTCTTTATCTACCGATAAAATCTGAATAGATGATTCGTAACTACTTGTATCGCTAACAAAGACGGCTCTTTCATCATTATCGCCATAAGGTGCCCAACCCGCGGCATGATATCTACTCGCGCGCGGCGCACCTTTTATATCTGACAAGGCATATTCACCGTTGGCATCTTGTTGCGCTACTAAAATTTGATTCTCACCAGTCCAAATAATGTCGTCCACATTGTCATTGTCTAAATCGTCAATGAGAAGTGACATGCCACTGTAAGTGTTGTGGTTAAGAGCCCACTGCTCAGAGATTTGTCCCGCTTCTAATGCAAAACCTCTAACTTGTCCCCACTGACACTCGGAGACAACCACTATTCCTTCTGTAGCTGGGCTTTCTTTACTATAGGCGATATCACAAATGTCACCATGTTCCGCCGTTGCCAAACTGCTTTTCGATACTGCAGAGTAGATTGAGATATCATTCCAACTATCGGCACCGATGATTTCATCTACACCATCGTTATTCATATCACCCAGCACAACAAATGCGTCGCTGAACCCGCTACCGTATAGCCATTGGTTGGCACCGCTTTCGATATCAAATACATAACCATTGTTCGTTACCATTTCTATCGATGCGTCATCATCTACGTTACCAAAAGCAAGGTTATTGACGCCGTCAATATCGTACTGTTGCAACTGCTCACCTGTGCGAACATCTACAATGGCAATAGAAGTCGCATTGTAATATTCGCTCCCATATAAATAAGCAACTTCATCAACCCCGTCACCATTGATGTCATAAAATAAGCCAGAAATAATACTATCTTCAATAATAAACACCGCTTCTGCGTTACTTTCGCGGTCTTTTATTACAGACAATCCCTGTTGAGTAAGAAGGTAGATTTCATCATTATTGTCACCATCAACATCTTGGGTATGCACGCTTCTAATTTCGCCTTTAGTAGGCAGTTTATACGGATACACATAGGTATTTTTAAGCGTATTACCTTCTAGCGAAAATGCGCCCACGTTGCGAGCATTTACCGTGATAAGTTCACTTGCACCATTGGTCGAAGCAATAGCAAAGCCGTGATTATAAATTGGTGTCATCACAGTAGTACGAGCATAAGCCGGGGCCTTGTCCGCATAAGAAGTGATTTCGAGCGTTTGTTGGGATTCAGTTCCGTCTAAGCTAGCGAAACTAAACATATAAGTTTGAGCGTTGAAAAGTTGATTCGCAGGTACATTCCAGGTCATCAGACCTTCCGCATTTAACGAAGCACCGGGAGGCGCTGAAATAAGCTCTCCCGCGACGTCATCGTCAACTCTGTCTGGGTCACTCATCGATACGGTAAACTCTACGTATCCGCCCGCAGTTACTACTTCAGGCATATTCGATGCAGTGAGCGTCATAGGAGAATTGCCGATCTCAACGAAAGTAGGCTGGGATTCAACAACGTTAATACCGTCTGACACCACCATGGTAACTTTAACTTCATCACCGAAGACTGCGCTGTAAGGTGGCAGCGTGGTACCATTAACATCGTCAAGGACTACACCATTTACATACCAGCGAAACGAAATCACCAGCTCTGAGTCGGGAGTATCTGAATCATGATAGTAGCCAGGCTCAACGGTGACTTCATCTGTGGTATAGACAGTCTCATAGGCATAGTAATAAGGCTGATTCACTACAGGAGGTACGGATATCGCATCGATATCTGAAAGCGCAAGGCCAGTATGATTTCCGCTGGCAAACGCTGTTAGATTATTAAAGTATACACCTACATCGTAAATATCATCGCCGTTGTTATCTTCGCCATAGCGAACAGCGCCATCAATAACGTCAATTCCAGCCGTTTTATCTCCTTTTACGACCAGCGAGCCAGATGACGAATAGGGAAGGTCGCCCTGATCAGAAGAATATGCAAAGTCCAATTTGCCTTTAGACGCAATGTAGATTGAACCATTAAGTTCAGACACGAAGGTGTTGTTTGTCACCCCTTCTGCTGATGTGCCACTGACCTTGTAAGTTTCACCATTGTGCGTGACAGTAAGATACTGCCTCGTCTCTTCATAAAACGTACCTGTTTGTGGGCGGTAGCGAAAATCAACACTTAAGTAGCCTTTTAATGTTGTGCGCACGCCACCGTCTAGCATAGACAAAGTAGTGAAATAAGACGTTACTTCGGAGCTGTTTTCACCTGCGTCAGTAATAACTAGCGAAAATTGTCCGTCATACCGAGTGGAGTCGTAATATTGAATGCACTGATCATAGTCTACAGTAATCGTTCCTTTACCCGTGTCTTCATCAAGCTTACCTGAGTATGTTACTGATCCTGATTCATAGCACTCGGTCGTACCTTCAACGTTGCCGTTCTCATCTAGGAAGGTGTAGATATCATATTGATCTACATAGGGTGAGCCACTTGTATTGTCACCAAAGAGCGTGATGTAAACCTCTTGTACTGCGCTGATATCCACAGTAGAGACTTTCGTTTCTCCACTGTAGTTCGCATCAGCATAGGTGGTTGCCGCCGAGTTTAGTCGTGACTCTGAGTAATCTAAAGGATTTGATAAAATTTCTAGTGCTGTCGGCTCAGGTGGAGGTGGTGGGTTTGTAGGTGGAGAAGAATCAGAGCCACCTCCACCACCACACGCAGTTAGAGCTAAAAGAGAAAAAAGGCCAGAAAAACCCAAGCGCGAAGTTTTCATACATCGTCCCTGATTTAAAAGGCATGTCGGCTTTTTAGTTAAAAGCTCAAAACAAGCCTAATTATTAAGTTTAATAAAATATTCGTTTTTTATAACTTAACTTTATCAATCTAGCAACAGCGCCTTGAGCGTATACGCTTATATTTAATGTAGGCGAAGCCACGTACTATTATTATTCATCCCATACGACTTGGTTTCTGCCCTGCTCCTTGGCTCTGTACAGCGCCTTGTCAGCAAGCGATAAGAGGGCGCTGAAATCCGCCTCAAAGGTGTCTTTGATAAATGTTGCGCCGATGCTGATCGATAAATTCATCGTGTCTGTCTTGTAGGTCACCCTTCCTTCTTCAACAGCAATGCGCAGTGCTTCTAGCTGCCTATGGATCTCTTCTTTCTTGTCACCTATCATGACTATTGCAAACTCTTCTCCTCCTAATCGAGCCACGACATTTGGCGTTTGATTATGTTTAGCTATTTTTCTCGCAACAGCAATAAGCGCCTGATCTCCAGCATCGTGACCGTAGGTATCGTTTACTTTTTTGAAGTGATCAATATCGACGATAGCAACACATCCACGACAATGTTGTTTTGAAAATGAAATGCACTCGTCAAGGAACGCGCGTCGGTTATAAAGGCCCGTTAAAGAATCGGTCATCGCCAAATGCCTAAGCTTCTCTTCAGCAACGGCTCGGGCTTCCTCAAGCTCTACTGCGTAGAACAAGCCAGCCAATGCATCTAAAAAGGGCTGTAGAAACTCAGCATCTTCGTCAGTGTAGGTATCAAACTTATTCGCTAAACCGACCATTCCCACTACTTTATCTTTCACTTTTATAGGTAGGCCTAAAAATCGGCTAATGCGCGGATGACCGTGCGGAACACCTTTGGAATTAGGGTGACTGTTTGGCGCATTACTAATGGTAACTTCTCCCGTTAAAATTGAGGTTCCAAAAAGGTTGTCGAAGTTACTAAAGTAGAGGTTTCGTTTTTTGTACTCTGCATATTGAGAAAAGCTACTGTTATCCCAAACAATTTCAGAAATCGCATGAATGAAAAGTCTAGATGAGCTACCGTCTCCTTTCATTTGGCCGACAAAGGCAAACTGGCTATCTGAGATATCTATGAGTTCAGCCAGTACGGACTGACACGCCATCGTCAAGTCATTGTTTTGCAGATATGATGCCCGGGTTTTATTGATAAATTGAAGGAGCTGGGTTTTCTTTCTCTCATGCAGTTCGCTTTCCATTCGCTGCGTTATATCTCTGTGAATACCTGCTATACGAACCGGCTTACCTTGGGCATCTGTCTCAACGGTTTTCCCATAACTTTCAACCCAAACCCAAGAGCCATCAGTGTGTTTCATGCGAAATGTGGTGTTAAAGACTTTGCTCTTACCAATTAGATGCATGTTGAGCTGCTTTTCAACTTTGACGTAGTCCGCGGGATGAATGAGCTGTCTAAAAAAGCGGGAGCCACTGTCGTAGTATTCATACTCAAGACCAACAATGTCGCACCAGCGCTTGTTGACTTGATTAACATCGGCGGCCAAGTTCCAGTCCCATGTTCCTAACTCTGAAGCCTCGAGTAATAAACGCATCCGCTGATTGGTTTTGTTGAGCTTATCTTCCACATACTTTTGGTCACTAGTGTCAAACAAAAATGCTTGAACCGAGTACAACATGCCGTCTTCGCGAAAATTTGCCGTTGATATCATGCTCACCCAAATAGTACGCGTTGGCGTCTTTATCTGAAGACGGCAGGTGTGCGTTTCCACACCTTCCATGTGGGCCTGCATAGCAAAGGTAAAATCACCCTCCGCCTCCTCAGACAGCACCTCACTCAATGCCACCGTTCCAGTGAGCAAATCTTGGGGGGAAACTCCCAATACACGCTCACTATTTTTCGAGATATACACCAGCCTCAACGACGTATCATAGCGCCACGTTGCCAACACAATAGGAGACTTCTCAATAAGCCCATGCTCGCGTTTAAGCGCTTCGTGTTCTCTTGAAAGCGAAATATGCTGACTAACCAAAGCACCTATTCTCTCTAAAACTTCTAAGTGTTTTGCGTCTATTTCTCTTGGCACGGTATCAATTAAACATACGGCACCGATTACCTGATCATTTATCTCGATCGGCGTTCCTGCGTAAAAACAAATGTGAGGCTCTCCGGTGACGAGAGGATTATGCATAAACCGTGGATCTTCTTGCGCGTTGCTAACAACCACCTGCTTGCGCTCTTCAACAACGTGACTACAAAACGCATGTTCACGAGTGACTTTAGAAAGAGTGGTTCCGTAGTGTGCTTTAAAGGTTTCTTCAAACTCTCCGACGACGCCAATGAGTGCGATCGGCACCTTGTATGCCTCTGCGAGCACCATCATTAAATCATCAAGATCTAACGGCACTTCGCTATTGAGCATAAAGTCATTAATTGTCTTTAAACGGCTTTGATCATCCACTACTGCTTGCTCATATTCATTTGCCCTTATAAAAGTAGTAACAGTCCGGCTGTACCGCAATTAAATACAGCTAATGTTACGTTCTCTGTATTCGAACCCATTATAGAAATGGCTGTGACTCACAAGAAAAGGAGAAGGGCGCTTTTGAACTTCCCATGTTATGGATAGTCATTACAGCATGAGAAGCGATGAAATTGGCTTGTCGCGAGATTGTGACGCGTTTGTGTTACACTTCACCCGTTTATATTTCATAGGATTACATAATTCATGTCGTGGATGCGAAAAGCCCTTCTGTCGGTATTTCATTATCCTGTTAAGTTACTGGTTAAAGCCCACAGCATTCCAGTTAACGTTGAAACCGAATTAGGAATAGATAAAAGTAAACCTATCGTTTATCTACTTCCCACCAACTCAGTGACAGACCAACTTGCACTGAGAATGTCGACTAAAGCGCTAGGTTTACCTAGTCCTACAGAAACCCTTACATTAGCGGGGCGAGAGTATTCGTCGACCTTATTTTTACGTAAAACCCAGCCTCTTTTCCGCTCGTCGGCTAAAGATACGGGAATTGAAGACGTTTTTACTGACCTCTTTCATTTGCATAGAGACCATGAAAACCTAGATTTACAAGTTGTTCCTGTCTATGTGACGTGGGGCCGTGCCCCGGGTCGTGGTAAGCCAGGCTTAAGCGATCTCATTGCTGATAAAGCGGCGCCAAGTTGGCTTCGTAAGTTGTTCATTGTGCTGTTTTTGGGCCGCGACAACTTTATTAACTACTCTAAAGCCGTTTCTGCACGCGCGATGTCCAATCAACATGGTAGTGACCAAAGTATTGCACATAAGCTTGTGCGCGTAGCAAGCACTCACTTTCAAAGAAAGCGCCAAAGCATGACTGGCCCTACGCTGTTAGAGCGCCAAGAACTCAATAATAGTGTGTTGGGCTCTGATGCAGTGCGTCGCGCTATTGCTGAGGAATCACGAAGCAAGAAGGTGTCTCATGAAAAAGCGAAAGAGACTGCCCAAACCTACATCACAGAAATCGCGGCAGACTACCGCGAAGGGCTAATTCGTTTTGGCGACAGGCTACTTACCCGTATCTGGAACAAAATTTATAACGGTATTAGTGTAGGTCATGCCGATCGCATTCGTGAATTGGCGGCTAATGGTCATGAAATCATCTACGTACCGTGCCACCGTAGCCACATGGATTACCTATTATTGACCTACGTGATTTATCACGAAGGTATGGTTACGCCACATATCGCTGCAGGTATCAATCTGAACTTTTGGCCGGTTGGAAAAATGTTCCGTCGTGGCGGTGCTTTTTTCTTACGCCGCAGTTTTGCAGGCAACAAGCTCTACACAGCTGTTTTCAGAGAATATCTAGAACTGCTGTTTAACAAAGGCTATTCGGTAAAATACTATCCCGAAGGTGGCCGCAGCCGAACCGGCCGTTTGATCCCACCGAAAACGGGCATGCTAGCCATGACCATTCAAGCCATGCTCAAAGGCGTTAACCGTCCAGTTAGTATCGTGCCTGTCTATATTGGCTATGAGAACGTGATGGAAGTGAAAAGCTATTTGAACGAACTCAAAGGCTCTAAGAAGAAAAAAGAATCTAACCTTCAGGTGTTCTCGGCTATTCGTAAACTCAAGAATTATGGTCACGGATACGTGAATTTTGGCGAACCCATTGCGCTTAACCAGTTTCTTGAAAATCATGTGCCTAACTGGCGAGATTGTCGCGATGCCGAGCCAGAGAAAAAACCAGCGTGGCTGACACCTGCGGTTAACGAACTGGCCAATAATGTCATGACGCGAATTAACCGCGCAGCGGCATTAAATGGTATGGCGTTAGCGTCGTTATGCTTACTGTCTTCTAAACGACAGACCATGAGTGAAGCTGAGTTAAAACAAGCAATGGGCGATTTCATGGACTTGTTTAAAGCGGTACCGTTCAGCGATGATGCCACCATTCCAGATTCATCAGCGGAAGAGCTACTGCGCGATACGCTGAAATTAGGCCGCTTTGACGTAAAAGAAGACGATTATGGGCGTTTGATCAGTCCTCAACCAAAATCAGCGGTATACCTTACTTATTATCGCAACAACATTTTGCACTTATTCGCGATCCCAGGTCTTATTATGGCGTCTATCTTCGCGAAGAAAGGCACCACGAAGAACAGTATTTTTCAGCTTATTGCGGCGCTTTATCCGTTGCTGCAAAAAGAGCTGTTCTTGCACCTTACCCAAGATGAGGCGCTTGCGCATACTGATGCGCTTATAACAGCGCTACTAAACAAAGGATTGTTGCGTCAGGAGGGCGATGAACTGTTGCCGCCAGATGCACACTGCAAACAATTCCACTCAGCATGGCTGTTAAGCCGATGTATGCAGGAAACGCTTCAGCGTTACGCGGTGGTATTGACCATTCTAGATAAAGAAAAGGTCATTAGCCGAAGTGCACTTGAGCGCGAAAGTAAGCAAGTGGCTGAACGCTTATCTGCTCTCTACGGGCTAAGCTCACCAGAGTTTTACGATAAGAATGTGTTGTCTAGCTTTATCAGTGCATTGAAAGAAAACCACTGGCTGGACTCTGAAAAAGATGGCAGCTTAAAGTACTCAGAAGAGTGTGAAGCCTTACGCGCTGACGTTATGGCCCTGATTTGGCCAGAAATGATGCAGCATTTGGAGAACGTTACACTAAACGCTTCGAATTAAGGCGACGCTAGCTGGCTGAATTTGCCAGCACTACGGAGCTTAGGTAAAAAGAGAAAGCCCATGCTACTGCATGGGCTTTTTATTGCGCGTCAATCTATCTTGGCAGGCATTGAAAATCCCCATACTTCATTGATAGATAGACGCTAGATAGTGCCGCTTCGTATCGCTCCCCGGTAAACCTGCGCTTAACGCGAAGCAATACAAAGCGAAAACGGGAGATAGGCTCCTTTCGCCTGTTTCGCTATTTAGACCTTCGTTGGTTGCGACAGGAAAAAACGATAGGCGGGGTTGTCTGTTACTTCTTCAACCTTATAGCCTAACTCAGCAACATGCTGGTTAAAGTCATCTCTACTTTCTGGTGCGATATCAAAGCCTGCCAATACCAAACCTTCTGCTGCGCCATGGTTGCGATAGTGAAATAGGGTAATATTCCACTGTTCACCTAACGTATTTAAGAAGTTCAGTAGCGCACCCGGACGCTCAGGAAATTCAAAGCTGAAGACTTGCTCGTTGAGAATAGTTGGCGGACGGCCACCAACCATGTGACGAACATGGAGCTTCGCTAACTCATTATCGGTTAAGTTAACGCAGTCATACCCTTTGCTTTCAAGGTCGCTTTGCAGTGCAGTAAACTCTTGCTGCCCGCCTTTAAGCTTAACGCCCACAAAAATATGTGCTTCGCTCTCACTGGCATAGCGATAGTTAAATTCTGTGATTGCTTTTGCCCCAACGCACTCGCAAAACTGTTTAAACGCACCTTTGTTTTCAGGAATTTTAACCGCAAAGACCGCTTCTTTCCGCTCACCTAATTCACAGCGTTCAGACACATAGCGAAGGGTATGAAAGTTGATGTTTGCGCCACACAGAATGCCGCCTAACTTCTTACCTTTGAGGTCGTGTTGCTTAGCGTACTTGCGAATTGCCGCCACCGACAATGCGCCCGCAGGCTCTGCAATAACACGGGTATCATCAAAGATATCCTTAATTGCTCCGCATATTTCATCATTAGTAACCGTAATGGTTTCATCAATTAAACGATTACACAGACGGAAAGTTTCCTGCCCCATCACTTTAACAGCAACGCCATCAGCAAAAATGCCGACGCTTTCAAGCTCGGTTGGCGCGCCTTGCGCCTTTGCTTTAATGAAACAGGCCGACTCTTCCGACTCTACCGCAACGATTTTTATGCTTGGTTTTAGTTGCTTTAAGTAAACCGCAATACCAGCGGCTAAGCCACCGCCGCCCACAGCAATAAATAAGATATCGAGGTGTGGGTTTTGCTCTAGCAGCTCTCGCGCGACTGTACCTTGCCCTGCAATGACATCGGGGTCGTCAAAGGGCGGAACAAAGGTATAACCGTGGGTCTCACATAATGCTTTTGCATGGCTACTTGCTTGATCAAAGCTGGTGCCATGCAATACCACATTCACGTTTTCACCGCCGAAGCGTCGTACTGCGTCTACCTTGATATCAGGCGTGGTTTCAGGCATGACAATAGTCGCCTGAATACCTTTCATTTTTGCACTGTACGCTAAGCCTTGCGCATGATTACCCGCCGAGGCGCCAATTACGCCAGCTTGCAATTGCTCGTCGCTTAGTGAGCAAATACGGTTATAGGCACCGCGCAGCTTAAAGCTTTTTACCGGCTGCTGATCTTCGCGCTTCAGAAAAATTTCATTGCCAAGCTCGGCTGAAAGCAAAGACATATAGGAAAGTTCACTTGCCACTGCTACATCGTAAACAGGGGCAAGTAAGATCTTCTTCAAATATTCATGATCGCTAACGTGTTCGGCTGCCATTACAGATTTTCCAGCTTAGTCACATCACGCACTGCACCTTTATCGGCACTGGTTGCTAACGCCGCAAAGGTTTTAAGTGATGTGGAGACTTCACGAACGCGATCTTTCGGCTTCCAAGGCTTATCACTGGCTTCCATTTTCGCGCGACGCTCTGCTAGTTCTTCATCGCTAATAGCAATATTGATACTTCTATTGGGGATATCTATTTCAATTTTATCGCCATCTTCCACTAGGCCAATGCCACCACCACTGGCGGCTTCAGGTGAGCAGTGACCTATAGACAACCCACTGGTACCGCCACTAAAGCGTCCGTCTGTTACCAAAGCGCAGTGCTTACCTAACCCTTTAGATTTCAAGTAAGACGTTGGGTATAGCATTTCTTGCATACCCGGGCCCCCGCGAGGACCTTCGTAGCGAATGAAGACCACATCACCGGCTTTTACTTCATCGCCCAAGATACCTGCTACCGCGTCGTCTTGGCTTTCGTAAATACGGGCAGTACCGTTAAATTTAAGAATAGACTCATCTACGCCAGCCGTTTTTACAATACAGCCATCTTCAGCCACATTACCGTAAAGCACGGCTAAGCCACCTTCTTGACTGAACGCATTCTCGATAGAGCGAATGCAGCCGTTTTCGCGGTCGTCATCGGCTTCATCCCAGCGACAATCTTGGCTAAATGCTTTTGTCGTGCGAATACCCGCAGGACCCGCGCGATAAAAGGTAATAGCGTCTTCGTTTTCAGGGTTAGTGATGTCCCACTCGCTGATAACGTCGGTAAGCGGTTTTCCTAAAACATGATTAACATCGGTGTTCAGCAAGCCAGCCTTATTTAGCTCGTTCAAAATACCCAAAACGCCACCCGCTCGGTGTACGTCTTCCATGTGGTATTTGGGTGTTGAAGGTGCCACTTTGCATAGGTGAGGCACTTTGCGAGACAATCTGTCGATGTCTGCCATAGTAAACGGCACTTCGCCTTCCATTGCCGCTGCTAACAGATGCAAAATGGTATTGGTCGACCCACCCATGGCAATATCCAAGCTCATGGCATTCTCAAAAGCCTTAAAGTTAGCGATATTACGTGGTAATACACTGTCATCATCGTCGCCGTAGTAACGCTTGCACAGCTCAACAATTTGTTTGCCCGCTTGTTTAAATAAACCTTCACGGTCGGCGTGGGTAGCCAGCATAGAGCCGTTGCCCGGCAAGGATAAACCTAACGCTTCGGTTAGACAGTTCATGGAGTTCGCGGTGAACATCCCTGAACATGAGCCGCAGGTAGGGCAGGCTGAGCGTTCAATTTCGTCGGTATCAGCATCGCTAACTTTGTCGTCAGCAGCCGCTACCATGGCGTCAACCAAATCTAGTTTAATAAGCTGGTCTGAAAGCTTGGTTTTACCCGCTTCCATTGGGCCCCCAGACACAAAAATGACCGGTACGTTCAAGCGCATAGACGCCATTAGCATTCCCGGGGTGATCTTGTCGCAGTTAGAAATACAAACGATGGCATCGGCGCAATGTGCGTTCACCATGTATTCCACTGCATCAGCAATGATTTCTCGAGATGGTAAGCTATACAGCATACCGCTGTGCCCCATGGCGATACCGTCATCCACTGCGATAGTGTTGAATTCTTTCGCCACACCACCCGCTTCTTCAACGCTGCGCGCCACTAATTGGCCGAGATCTTTTAGGTGAACATGCCCAGGTACGAACTGCGTAAATGAGTTCGCAATAGCAATAATAGGCTTGCCGAAATCAGAGTCTTTCATTCCAGTTGCTCGCCATAACGCGCGAGCTCCCGCCATATTTCTACCTTGGGTGGTAGTTGCTGAACGTAACTTGGGCATAAATCCTTCCCGTTAATTTAAGGTTCTAGGTTTTGGCGCTAGACCTTTTTGTGAAACTAAAAAACAGTGGTAAACCAGTAATGCTTTGGCTCAACTTCCAATACGCGCTGTTTTACTCAAAATTGCATGTCATACTGATGATGTAACACATCATCTAAGGTCGTTCAAAGCGAGGAGCAACAAAGCCTAACTGCTAACACATCAGTAGCGCTTTGTTTTATATGATATATTTGACATACAATACCTATATCCATTGGCATTGTAATTATGAAATGTTGTTCGTTAGAGGTTATGGCTTTACCTCATCACTCAATATCACGAACCGTAATATCAACAGTACGTTTCGATATTGGGCAAAGAAATAGCATGAAACATAAGGCCTGATCAAGTATTTTGCGGTAGGAATGGCGAGTTTTTAAGGGTAGTAAAAGGGTACAAGAAGATGTTTGATTGGTTTCATTGGTTAAACTTAGCGGGGGTTGCAGTGTGCGCAATTTCCGGCACCCTGATGGCCTATCAAAAGCGTATGGATGGATTTGGCGTGGTCGTGCTTGCCAGCGCAACCGCCATTGGCGGCGGAACACTGCGTGATGTCATGTTAGATGTCCCGGTCTTCTGGATTGCCGATACCGATTATTTATACACCACACTGATAGCCGCCTTTATACCCATTATCTGGCTGCGTATTAGTCCACGCTTTCCTTTTCACTATTTATTAATTGCCGATGCTTTCGGGCTGGCGCTTTTTAACGTAGTAGGCATAGAGAAAGCCTTGGCAAACGACACAGGCATGGCCGTGGCGGTTGCCATGGGCACCATTACCGGCGTGTTTGGCGGTCTGTTACGGGACGTTATTTGCCGAGAGGTACCGCTGGTACTCAACGGCGAACTGTATGCAATGACCTGTATTGCAGGGGGCGTGGTTTATGGAATAGGCATGCAAATGGAACTCGCCACACAGTGGTGTGGTATTGCGGCCCTTGTCACAACCGTACTGTTTAGGCTTGGCGCCATGCGCTGGCATTGGCAGCTGCCCGTTTTCTACAACGACCACCACTAGCACTAGCCTAAGTTTGCTGAGCAGGATCATTACATGCCAAGCGTTTTATGCACTCTCAGTAGATCCCATCGTTAGTACAGTTACATCTTATCCCGACTCTCTCTAAAGTTTACGCCGACTGCGTTGGCTTACATTTTTACCGCGCTGACACGTTTGCGTTTCATAACCACGAATCATAAGTATTCAGCGAGAGGAGGTTGTTTAGATTATGGGAATGGCTGTTGTTAAAACCTTTGCAGGGCAGGGCGTGGCAGCGCCAGAGGTAAGTGTAGAGATTCACCTAGCTAATGGTTTACCTGCTTTTCAACTGGTCGGCATGGCAGAAACCAGCGTTAAAGAAGCGCGAGAAAGAGTACGCAGCGCCCTGATAAACAGTGGTTTTGAGTTTCCCGCAAAACGAATAACCGTCAATTTAGCGCCAGCAGATATTCCCAAGTTTGGCGGGCGGTTCGACCTTCCCATCGCCGTAGGCATTTTAGCTGCGTCGGGCTACATCTCAGACATTAGCCTGCTCAACATTGCCTTTGTGGGCGAGCTTGCATTAAACGGCGAAATAAAGCCAGTAAACGGGCTAATTCCTGTGGTAATGGCAGCTGCACACGAAGACATTGCGCTCGTATACCCGGGTGATAATGACGTAGAGGCTGCATTGGTTTCTCACGCAACACGCTATCCTGCTTTCGATTTACAGTCTGTTTATGAACACCTTGCCGGCAACAAAAAACTTGCTAAAGGCCAACCGTTTACCTCGCGAGCACTTAACAGCCCCCTTTCAGGGTGGGATGACATTATCGGCCAAGAGCAAGCCAAACGAGCGCTTGTTATCGCAGCAAGTGGAGCACACAATTTACTTATGGTGGGGCCTCCTGGCACAGGTAAAAGCCTGCTCGCCAGCCGAATGCTATCGCTATTACCCGATATGAGCGAGGAAGAAGCGTTGGAAGTGGCTGCCATTCACTCTGTGAAAGGCGAAAAACTGCATGCAGAGCGTTTTCTAACTCGCCACCTCCGCTCGCCCCATCATACTAGCTCTGCGGTGGCGCTTACTGGCGGTGGCTCAAACCCTGTACCGGGTGAAATATCGCTGGCTCATAATGGTATTTTGTTTCTAGACGAACTCCCTGAATTTGGGCGAAAGGCACTGGATGTATTGCGCGAACCACTTGAAACTGGCGACGTGCATTTGTCTCGTGCTTCAGGAAGCGCCACATACCCCGCCAACTTTCAATTAGTAGCGGCAATGAACCCAAGCCCGACGGGTGATATTGATGATAACCGACTAACCCCGCAGCAACAGCTCAACTACTTGAACCGGTTATCGGGCCCACTGCTTGATAGAATTGATATACAAGTCGAAGTGCCTCGGCTACCTGACTACGACCTGCCAGAGCGTGCCAATAGACCTGACGACTCGCTACACGCAACGCGAGAGCGAGTCATTGCAGCGCGTCACAAACAAGGGCTACGGCAAGGTAAGCCAAATGGTGCGCTGCACGCGGGTGAGCTTGCCGATATATGTTTGCTAGATGACGCTGATTTGCAGTTTTTACAAGCCGCTGCTAAACAGCTTAATTTGTCTATGCGGGTGTTTCATCGCACGTTAAAAGTGGCAAGAACCATTGCAGATCTTGAAGATGAGCACGCCGTATCGCGGGCGCACATTGCAGAAGCATTGGGCTATCGCGCCCTCGATAACCTTATTAAACAGTTGAGCGCTAGCTGAGCACCAGCTATGCCTTAAACTTAGCCACGCGTTTGCGAATTAAGCTGCATAAAGGCGTTAATAAGCGGCTCGTTTTGCTTATCCTGCAAGCAGCACAATCCTAGGGCATAAGGCTCAATATCTTCAACAGGTATTTGGGTTACAGCATTGGCCATACTGGAGTGATCAAGTACCACTTTAGGCACAAAACCCACGCCACATTCAAGTGCCACCATGCTCACGATAGCCTCGTTACCGCCGACATAAGCATACACATTTGGACGAATACCGTGTTCAGCAAACCAGTGGTAGGCAGTACGACGGGTTGGGCCGGTTTCAGGCATAATCACCTGATGTTTGGTCCAGTCCAACTGGCTTAGTTGAGTCAGTCGCCACTCTCTTGGGGCAATAAGTACCAAAGGCACATTATCAAGCGCAGTGAAATGCAAATCTGTCGGCATATCAGGGGTGTAGATAGCAATAGATAAGTCGCACTCTTTGCCTTTCACTTTTTCTATCGCAAGGGCAGGATCGCCGGTAATTAGGCGTATATCAACACCCGGGTGCTGTTGCCTGAACTGTCTAAGCATAGCAGGTAAGTGGCTTTGACTGGCGGTAACCGAGCAAAACACGCTGAGCTCGCCCTGCAATGCGTCGTTATCTTCTTTTAAGTCGACCTTTAACTGCTGCCAATCTTTCAGCGCTTGCTTTGAAAAAGACAGCAGCTTGTGCCCACTGTGGGTTAGCGCCACTTTGCGGTTATCACGTTTAAACAACGTGCAGCCTAACTCGTCCTCAAGGCGTTGAATAACCCGGCTTAATGTAGAAGGCGACACATACATGGCCTCGGCGGTAATGCCAAAATGTAGGCTGGTAGCTAGGTGATTGAACAGCTGTAGACTGCGAAAATCCATAAACATTTCACTTTATGCAACATTATCTTGCAAATATATCATTTTCCAAAACAAAAGAAATCTTTTAGTCTCAATATCAAGTCGTCATAGACGAGGTCTGTCAACACCAAGGTCGGTGTTTGATATTGACAAAAATGAATGTTGTTCGGAAATTTTTATGGCTAATTATTTCAACACCCTGTCACTTCGCCAGCAGTTAGATCAGCTTGGCCGCTGCCGTTTCATGGCACGCGATGAATTCGCTGACGGTTGCCAGTTCTTAAAAGGCAAGAAAATTGTCATTGTAGGCTGCGGCGCGCAGGGCCTTAACCAAGGCTTGAATATGCGTGACTCAGGGTTGGATGTTTCTTATGCGCTGCGTCAAGCAGCCATTGATGAGCAACGCGACTCATATAAGCGCGCAACCAGTAACGGATTTACCGTTGGTACTTACCAACAGCTCATTCCAGAAGCAGACGTAGTATATAACTTAACACCTGATAAGCAGCACGCTAGCGTAGTCGAAGCCGTTATGCCGCTTATGAAAGAAGGTGCAACGCTAGGTTACTCTCACGGTTTCAATATCGTTGAAGAAGGGCAGCAAATTCGTAGCGATATCACAGTAATCATGTGTGCGCCGAAAAGCCCGGGTTCTGAAGTACGTGAAGAATATAAGCGTGGCTTCGGTGTACCAACTCTGATTGCTGTACACCCAGAAAACGACCCTGAAGGTAAAGGTTGGGATCAAGCCAAAGCACTTGCAAGTGCAACGGGCGGTGACCGCGCAGGTGTACTTGAGTCATCATTTGTGGCTGAAGTTAAATCTGACCTCATGGGCGAGCAGACCATTTTGTGTGGTATGCAACAAGTTGCAGCGGTACTTGCGTTTGAAAAAATGGTTGATGACGGTATCGAGCCAGGATACGCAGGTGCACTTATTCAGTACGGCCTAGAAGCTATTACTGAAGCACTTAAGATTGGCGGTGTGACTAACATGATGGACCGTCTATCAAACCCTGCAAAAGTGAAAGCGTTTGAGCTTTCTGAGCAGTTAACGGATTTACTTCGTCCGCTATTTGAAAAGCACCAAGACGACATCATCAGCGGTGAGTTCTCTCGCACCATGATGGAAGATTGGGCCAATGGCGATGCGAACCTGCTTAAGTGGCGTGAAGAAACCGGTGAAACCGCGTTTGAAAACGCACCGGCTTATGAAGGTGAAATCAGTGAACAAGAATTCTTTGACCACGGCATCTTACTGGTTGCCATGATCAAGTGTGGTGTTGAAGTTGCGTTCGACGTAATGGTTGAAGCCGGTATTTTACCTGAGTCTGCGTACTATGAATCACTGCATGAAACACCGCTTATTTCTAACACAATCGCACGTAAGCGTTTGTATGAAATGAACGTGGTTATTTCAGACACAGCAGAATACGGAAACTATTTGTTTGCTAACGCAGCAATTCCAATTTTGCGTGAGAAATTTATGCCTACCATTGATACCAGCGTTATCGGTAAGGGTTTAGCCGCTACTTCTAATCAGGTAGAGAACAAACGCCTTGTTGAAATTAACGAAGCCATCCGCTCACACGGTGTGGAATCGGTAGGTAAGACCTTACGTGGCTACATGACTGACATGAAGGCCATCATAGGTTAGGACAGTTTCTGTCGTTAGGTGCTTAACTAAGCCCTCTTGCCCGACCATTTTGGTCGGGCTTTTTTATGTCCGTAAGCCTGCTAATAAGTATCTTTCTTACGCAACTGACCACTGCGACACGCCGATACACCTTCTAAATAGAACCTTCACGAACGCGCTCAGCATAGCGTACGGATACGTAAGACAAAGCAAAAAAGACGAGAAATCCCCAGCCGATAGGCATTAAATTTCCATTTAAGAAACTGTCGACGAACAGTGCAACAGGCACCGAGAAAAGGCTAGAAAATGAGCCAATTATGGCCGCGCCTAAACCTGCCATATCGCCAAGCGGCTGCATCGCCATGGCGTTTAAGTTACCAAACAGTATGCCCACAAAGAAAAAGCCTACAAACATAACCGCAACCGTAGGAATTAAAGGCGGCAAGCCGTCGTACGCCAACAGCAACGCTAAATACACAACAGCAAACCCGTTAACCCCTTTAAGTGCAAAACGACAAAGCTTGCGCATCCCAAAACGCATCACCATTTTGCCGTTAAAGTAAGAGGCGAGACCAATTGAAAAAGCAAGCGTTGCAAAGATGTAGGGAAACCATTCACCTACGTTGTAAAACACAGTAAATATGGTTTGCGAAGCGCTTAAATACGCCAGGAATGCCCCAAAAATACAGCCCATGGCAAAGGTGTAACCCATCACTGCTGGGTTAGTGAGAATGAACTTTGACGATGCAAAAAACTGCGCCCATGAAAACTTTTTACGCCTTGCTCTTGGCAAGGTTTCCCCTTGACGAGAAAAAAACCAAATGCCGGCCATGGTAGCCACAATGAGAAACATAGTGAAAATATGGAACCATGAGGTCAACTCCATCACCGTTTGCCCAATAATAGGCGCCAACATAGGCACTAATATAAACACCATCATGATAAACGACATGACTTTTGCCATCGCATCGCCAACGTAAAGGTCGCGAATAATTGCCATAGAGGCTATTCGTGGCCCAGACACCCCAAATGCTTGAATAACGCGACCTACCAGCATGGTCTCCAAATTGGTGGCCATCATGCAAACAAATGTACCTAAGGCGAAAATACACAGGCCCACTAATATAGTTAGGCGACGGCCGCGGCTATCGGAAAAAGGCCCAAAGAACATTTGACCCAGTGCCATGCCTAAAAAGAACACGGTAACGATTAAGTGGGTTTGATGCGCCTCGGCGACCTGTAGTGACTCGCCAATTTGAATCAACGCAGGCAGCATAGCGTCAATGCTCAACGCGACAAGGGATGTCATCGTAGCCATTAGCGCAACAAATTCAACAAGGCCAAGCGCTGGCTTTTGCACAACTGCAGTATCCTCAGATACGCCATTAGAAGTCTGGGGCATAAAGTCTCGAATATGAAATAAAGTGGGGGAAATTAAAAAGGCGCGAAATTAACGCGCCTTGTTGAGTATACCTGAAACTTGGTTAAAAAGCCGCCAGCCAAGCAAAATCTTGTCGTAAATACTGGTGCATTTAACGGGTGTTACTCGGAAGCTGAAACGTTTGCCGTTGCAGCACTCGCTTTACTCGCTGGCCTAAGGTGTTGGTCTAAAAATGCATCCATTTCCTTAAAGAAAATATGACGATTTCGCTGAATAGACAAATTGTGGTCGCCACTTTCAAGCTCTACATATTTGTAGACCTTGTCGTAATCATCTAACTCGTCAGCCATGTAGCGACTATGAAGTGGAGGGACAACTCTATCTTCATCTCCATGTACCAGCAAAATTGGCGTCTTTATCCCTTTCGCATTGTAGTAAGGCGAGCGCGCTTCAAGGTCATCATAATCATCCCCAATTTGGTTTTTCACAAATTCGTTGTTCAGGAAACGGCGAGAATGAATAATGACGTGTTTAAGTGAACTTACGCCAGCAAAGCTCACCGCACACTTAAACAGATCCGGGGTTTTGACAGTTGCCATCAGGGCGGCGTAACCGCCATAGCTAGCGCCCACAATACACATGTTGTCTTGCTCAGCGTGCCCCTGCTCTACCATCCAGTTTGCCGCATCGGTGATATCATCTTGCATAGCCAAGCCCCAACCTTTCATTTGGCTTTGCGCAAAGCTGTACCCATACCCTCTAGAACCTCTAAAGTTAGGCCTTAGTACTGCATAACCTTTCGACGTAAAATATGCTGTCCAATAGTCGAAACCACTGAAATCTCTTGCTCCAGGGCCACCGTGGGGATGAATAATGGTAGGAAACGGGCCTTCGCCTTTTGGTAAAGTCAAATACGCTTCGATTTTGATGCCGTCTCTGGCTTCATATTCAATTAACGTATGCTCAGATAATTTTGCCGGGTCTATTTGAGCATATTGCTCAAAAAGCATCACTAACGTGCCTTCTTTACGGTCACCCAGCAAATAAACTCCTGGTAAGGTGTCAGACTCTGAATAAACAATATATGTTTGTTCGTCGTCGCTAAAGCTCACTAAGGTATTGTCGTAATCAGGAAGACCAGCATCGATACCATTTTGAAGAGCAACGTAACGTTCATCCCAATAATGTCGACCGTCATGGCGTACTCCTATTGCATCTCGGGTAACCGGTGAATAGATAAGGCTACCATTAACATCGTACCCTTCATCAGCATACACCTCTGTTCGCTCATTAGTAGTAAGGTTCAAGGTGTACAATGCACGGAAGTCTCCTTTATAACCTTTGAAATAAAGAATATTTGGGTCTTTTGCAAAGCCAACTGGGTATTCACCCTTGTCAGACATAGCGTTGTAAGCAAATAAGGTGCGCCAATCGTCTCCTTCTTTTAGAAAGACTTCTCGCTCCCCTGTATCGTAATCAAGCGAAACACCTATACGAACGTTATTTTGTTGGTCCGTCATCCAATCTCTAATGCGTTTTTTCCCGCGAATAATGCGACTTACGCCACCATCATTAACATTGATTTTGTAAACCGACGGCAGCCCCAACACCTCAGCGTCTAAGGCAATTAGAATATGTTCTGGATCGTCAGGCAGCCAGTCGATAACGTCATCGTGAAATTGAGGAATGTGGTTCGGATTACCTGCTCGACGCTTTATTCTCTCCCATTCAACCAAGTTGAATGCACCGCCTTCACCGTCAAACTTAATGCTTAACAACCGTGTGTCGTGAACTTTCGTGGTGCCACGGCGGGTTTCGTAACGAGCGCTAACCACCAGCCGTTCATTGTTCACCCAGTTGTACCAGTTAATTTTTACGCGTTCATTGTCCGATCGCAGTAGGTAGTGCTTTTCACCCTTTTTTAAGTCGTAAGTGGCAAGCATGGCAAACGCTTCTTCTTGCTCAACGTTTTGAACAAAAGCGATTTTTGAGCCATCGGGTGACAGCGACGGAGTCCAATAAGTTGGCAAAGAACTGAATTTTTCGTACTCGGGTTCTGCCTTAGTTTGATCTGCGCCCAGTGTGGAGAAAGAGCAAACCAACAGTAGCAAAGTAACTAGTGTCGTAGGTAAGAGAGCCTTATTAGAAGACATAACATTCCCTTGTTGTTTTTTATTGTTAGTGGAACTTAGCTTAGGCAAAAAACTCGAAGTTAAGTTACACAGAGTATACTCACTCATGCCCAGATGTACAAAAACAAAGCAATGCTAGGCTCTATGTTCAGTGAGTGGATGTGCCAGATATGTTCTGAAGAAGAGCATTCTAGTCAGGAAAATACGTTGAGTGCATTCTATACCAATCTGCATAGATCATTACCCACTCAGCGAGAGTTAAAATGTTCGTAATCGCGGCGTGTTACCGCAGGTATAGTGGTCTACATCAAGGTGACACAACAAAGAGTACGGACATTTTAAACTCGCCCTTCGGGAAGGTCTGGCAAGCTTCCTAGCTTCATTCTGGGAATTTGAAAGGGAACAGCCATTCCTGCATTCCCACGCTTTGCTAGGAAACTTGCCAGCGCCTTCTGAGTGGGGAATTATCTATGCGGATTGGTATTATTTACCGACGTCAGCGCAATTATTTGATCTCTCGTCGTAGTTTGCGGATACAAATTGCAAATGTGGTATCATTAACCACAGACATAATATGGATTTTACCATCAAGCGGTAAGCTTCACAGCCCAGCGTTACCTTAAGGATTTAGCCTTTTCATGCCTTCGATTTGGAGCGGGCTTGCCAGTTTGCAAGACCATCTTTTCCGACAATTTATGTTCAGAATCACCAAAGCAGTCCGAGTTTTGGTGGGCAGTACATTGTGCACGCTAGCGTGTGCTCTCTTTACTTTTTCACATGCCCAAGACGCTATTTCCTATAACATTCAGGGCGTAGAAGACGACAAACTGCGTAATAATATTCGCCTGCATTTAAACAGTCTCGACGTGGAAAAATCGTTGCTTACTGACCCTTACTGGCAAGATGAAGTGGGCGAAACGGTAGCGACAGCGGTTCAACCCTATGGTTATTACAACAGCGAGACCAAGGTAAGTATTGAAGAGGGCGACAAGGTTACAGTGAATGTTGCTTTGAATGCGCCGCTTACCATAAATAAAGTTACTCGCGAAATAATAGGTGCGGGACGTGAAGATAAGGCTTTCAGAGAACGTTTTAATTCACTAAAGCTTAAAGAAGGCGACGTGTTAAACCAAACCATTTACGAGTCGTTTAAGTCGTCCATGTTTAACTACGCCTTATCTAATGGCTATTTTGATTATTTTTGGCAGGCGACGCGTCTCGACCTAGTGCGTGACGAAAAACAAGCAAACGTACTTTTGATTGCGCAAAGCGGGCCCCAGTACCAATTTGGAGAGCTAAAATTTATTGGCGATGACAAGGCGAAAGCCATCATTGAGCGGCTAAAGCCGTTTAAAACAGGCGATGCGTACTCTTCATCAACACTTGCCGATTTCAACAGAAGCCTTAATCAATCTGGGTATTTTACCCGCGTTATTGCTCGCCCGGTTGTAAGTGAGGCTGATGGTTTGCTGGTACCGGTTGAGGTATCGTTACTTCACAGACCCACAGACGCATTTAACGTTTCTGTTGGCGCAGCCACTGACACGGGCCCACGGGTTCGCTTAGGATGGGAGCGTCCTTGGGTGAATAGTAAAGGGCACTCTGTTTCATCTGATATTTTCATTTCAGCGCCAGAACAATCAGTGACTGCCGACTACCGTATACCGATGAGAAACATAACGCGGGATTACGCGAGTATAGAGGCGGGTTACCAATTTATAGAGTACAGCAACACTTCCTTTGAGAGTGAAACCCTATCTTTGTCTGCACACCGTTACTGGCAACATGACAATTCACCATGGCAACACGATGGCTCGGTGACCTATCTACGTGAAACTTATGATCAAGGGGAATTGAGCACAAACACCACGTCCCTAGTATTACCCGGGTACTCGTTAACCTATCGCGATAAAGACAGTGAGCTCAACATTAATAATGGTACCTACCTTCAAATGCTCACTCAAATAGGCAGAGAAGGTTATGGTTCTGATATCGATTTTGCCAAGGCAGTAGTTGAAGCCACGCTTATCCGTACCTTTAACAAGGTGCACAGAATAACCATACGCGGTGAAGCGGGGGTTATTAAAACCAATAGTTTTGATGAAGTGCCAACGTCGTTGCGTTTCTATGCAGGGGGCGATAAAAGTGTTCGCGGCTTCGACTATCGCGAAATTTCTCCGACAGCTGAAGTCATTGATCCAGAAACAGGAGAACTCATTGTTGACTCTATTGGAGGGAAGTACCTTGCTACATCGAGTGTAGAGTATGCCTATCAAGTGGCAGATAATTGGAGAGTGGCAGCGTTTGTCGATGCAGGTACAGCAACAAACGACACCAGCACAACACTGACATATAGCGTTGGACCTGGTGTACATTGGCTTTCACCAATTGGTCCAGTCAGACTTTACGTGGCAAGAGGCTTTGCGCCAGACGAGAATACATGGCAGTTACATATTTTGTTGGGGCCTGAGCTATGAGAAAACGTACGCTTTCGGCTATTTTACTTTCACCGGTTCTTATACTTGTCGCGTTGTATGCCGTTTTGATAAGTCCCTTAGGCGGCCCTACCGTTAAGTTACTGGCCAACACGTTTGTTGAAAACCTCTCCATCGATGCCATTGACGGTGGGTTTGCTGACACACTAGAAGTGCATAATGTGGAGTGGGAAAACCCGCAATGGAAGGTGTCTGCACAATATGCCTACATTGATATTACCTGGCGTTGTTTGTTTGAGCCTAGAGTGTGTGTCAATGAAGTCACGCTGGAAAACGCTACGCTCACACAGCGCTCAAACGCGCCTGACTCTTCCGATGATGCACCTGCAGGTGGCCAGATTGAATTACCGCTGCCTATTGATGTTGGGTATTTAGCGCTAACGAATATCAAACTTGCTCTACTTACGACAACAGTAGAAATTGATGAACTAGAGCTAACCGATTTTGAAGGAAATAGCGACCTCATACTTGACAGCATAGCCGCGAAAGGTGTTCGCATTGCTCTGCTAAACCAAGATGAAGCTGCCAGCTCTTCACCGGCAGCCATGACCAATGCATCGGAAACTAATAGTGAGCAGCCTGCTCCCAAAAAAGATCAGGCTCCAAGTGCTGATAGCGCTTTGCCTACGTCATACTCACTAAGCTACGACGTCCCCGTACTACCAAATATAGCTACGCCTATTCCTTTGTCTCTTGGTACTTTTTTAGTAGAAGATCTACACATAATTCAAGGGGAGAGCAAACAGCACATTTCACTCATCTCACTGTTAGAGGCTCACTTTAAGGGCAGCGATGTCGCTATTGAAGAAATGACCGTTGTACATGAACAAGGTGAGGTGAAAGGAAAAGCGAGCGCAACACTTGACGGAAACTTCCCATTAAATGTGGCGATTAACGCGAAAACCAAGCTTGGTGACACACCACAAGAACTGAGTGTAGCGGCCGCGGGTGCGTTGGACGATTTAACGCTGTCAGTTGTTGCCAGAGGCGCGGTAACCGCAAACGCTAACCTAATGGCCAACATTCTAGACAGTAACCTTCCCATAGAATTCACTGCGAACTGGCAAGAACAAGCCATACCGACACTGGAAAACACTACGCTCAAAGAAGGACAGTTAACGCTTTCCGGCACCATGGGTGATTACGTACTTAAAGGAGCAGGCGCAGCTACATTGCCTGACATTGGCAATGTACCAGTATCACTTGATGTGGTGCTGAAAAAGAACAATATTTTTGTTAATGAAGCCAATATAAACGCTTTGGATGGGAGCTTAACCAACACTGGTACCCTTTATCTAAATGAAAGTATCGCGTGGGAAGGTAAGACAACGCTTAAGAATGTATCAGGGCGGCAATTCAGCACTTATGCGCCTGAAAAAATTAGCGGAGAAATAGACAGTATATTGCAATACTCTGAGCGCGGCGGATTACACATGAGCCTAAGAGATATGACTGTCTCGGGTGTACTTCAGGGCAAACCGCTTCAGGTGAAGGGGAATGCGGTTTATGCTGGCCCCAGCGACTTATTCGTTACTAACGTCAATATCATTCAAGAACACGAGCAAGAGCGAAACACGATACGCGCCATTGCTCAGGTACTGAATAAGCGGCATTTAAATGCAAATATTGCGATAAACGTTAACGCTATTTCAAGCCTATACCCAGAAGTGACAGGTGCGGTAAGTGGCAATATCACAGCCGCCGGTCCTTGGCAAAATCCAAGTGCTAACGGCACGCTCGCCCTATCTAATATCGCTGTGTCACCCAATTTAAATGCCTCTGCCGCGCAGCAAGGACCATTGAACGGCGAAATCAAAGTTAACGGTACCTATCGCGACCATACCGCAGATATTGACCTAGCTGTGCCCAACAATAATATTGGGCTGTCTTTAAAAGGTGCATGGACTAACAATCACTGGGTGGGAGAAATTAGTGATACCGCATTGAAGCTCGCTAATATGCAGTGGACGCTATCAAGCCCGTTCAGTGTAGATATAGGCACCACACCTATAACGGCTAAAATAGGTCAGCATTGTTGGACCTCTCGAAAAGAAGGTGAGCTGTGTATTTCAAACGTGAATTATCAACAAAACAAAGCCAGTTGGGATATCAGCGCGACGGCGCTGCCCATCGGGTTGTGGGCGAACGAGTTAGCGCCTACTGTTGTTTCAAGTCCTTCACAAGCAACACTTACCGTAAAAACCAAAGGCAGCTACTCAGCTAACGACCCAATCGATGCCACATTTACTGCGTCTATGAGTTCTGCGCCATGGCAACTTGGTGAAACGCGCCCGCTAACGCTCACTATTAACTCCATAGAAACTAAAGGAGAGATAAAGCAGGGGCAGTTAGCATCAACATCTGTGATCTCAAGCCAAGATGTCGGGGATGCAACACTAACCTTAAATACCCGTCCTTTCGAATCGCGTATACCACTTGATGGTAAACTAGAGATGCAAGGGCTTAATGTTGCACCATTCAAACCTCTTTCCCCTGCTATCAGAACCCTTACAGGAAAGTTAAATGGGAACGTATCGTTACGTGGTTACATTGACGACCCTACGCTTAACGGTGAATTGACGGTTTCAAATGGCGCTATCGATATACAAGATACACCTGTGACACTGGCCGATTGGAATCAAAAAGTATCGCTTAATGGTCAAACCGCTGCACTAGACGGCACCTTCTTACTAGGCGGAGGAAAAGGGGCGTTAAAAGGCGAGTTAGACTGGTCATCCAACCCCAGTGCGACATTTAATCTAAAAGGAAACGGTTTCGAAATTCGTCAGCCAAACATTCGACTCAAAGTGTCACCGAATATCGATATCGCCGCCACAAAAGAAAAAGTGGACGTGAGTGGCGAGGTAAATATTCCTTGGGCGAGAATTGAAATAGAATCGCTACCTGAGAGTGCTGTTTCCCCATCAAAAGACGTGCACCTGCGTGGCGAACCGGATAGAGAGGAACCGCTAGATATCGTCCACGCTTCGGTATTGGTAAACATCGACAAAAACAAAACCGAAGAAGTAAAACTCGAAGCGTTTGGCCTTACTGCAAGTTTGTATGGTGGCATTCGCGTAAACACTCAACCTGCACTTGTAGGCTATGGTGACCTTCAAATTTTAAATGGTCGATACAACGCTTACGGACAACAGTTAATTATTCAAACCGGTGAAGTACAATTTAACGGCCCAATTGACCAACCTTTGTTGCTGGTCGAAGCCATCCGCGACCCGGCTAAAACCGATGACGACGTAATTGCAGGTATCCGAATTGATGGCGCGGCTGACTCGCCAAGTATTAACCTTTTCTCTGAGCCTGCGATGGATCAACAGGGCGTATTGTCATATCTACTCACAGGTTCTGGACCGAACTCGGGCACACAAGATCCTAACTACGCTGCGCTGCTGGTAGGTTTTGGTTTATCCAACACCAAAACCCTAACAGGACAAGTGGGAAGCGCGCTAGGCATTGATGATTTTAGTTTAAGCACTAACGAAGATTTACTGTCGGTAAGAGGGCAGATTAACGAGCGATTATCTGTGGAATACAATGTGGACGTTGGTCTAAGTAACAACGACGCTAATAGCACGCTACGACGCAGACAACTACCGCCTGACTTGGCGGTAAAATATCAGCTTCTACCTAGTTTATATTTAGAAGCCATTCAAACCACACTGGAAGACCAATCTGAGTTCGCGTTAGACCTTTATTATGAGTTTTTCTTGGGTGATAACAGAACCCGCAGAGATAGTGATGAAGACGACAGTGAATCTGACGAGTCCAATGAAAGCGCAGAGCAAGATCTGAAAGATAATGTGAGCACTCCGAGCACAAGTAATAACAATTAAGCGCTCAAAGTCAAAACATCGTACTTTTGCACTCATGCGCCCTTAACGCTGCTGTGCCATCTTCTCAAGCGTTTCGAGTTGACGCTCAAAACGCTTTTGTCTTTTGCTCGCCCACACATACCACACTAGCATCACAACGCTCATGGTCGTCATAACTATAGCCATCTTCATAACTTTCGCTGGGGTAAGCTCCCCATAAAAATAGCGCTCCACCAGAAAGGCACATCCAAATAACACTGCAGTCCATGTCGAGTGTTTAGTGATTACAGCAATCTTCACGTTATTCTTAATTTGCTTTATTAGCTGCGTTAGGTGGTCAGCGGTTTGAGTGTCTCTTGAAAATGCAGCCACTCTTCTTAACCACAGCTGATAAACAAGCAAGGGAAGAGCCGTGACCAGCATAAAAACAAACATCGCGTGGGCGACAAAAGTGAACTTTTCCCAAGTAACAACTAGCAAGTAGATCGCTGGGATAAACGCTAAGGAGTCAACCAACATATACCAGCGTTGCTTGGTTCGCTCGCTGCTTAAACTGGCTTTTACTTCCGAGAGGTTGATAGTCGTAACTGGCTGAGCTTGCCATAGCGCAGAAAGGCCATCATTTTGCGCATCGTCTACTGATACGGGCGGGTTCGTTTGATTCTCTTTATCTGAATTATGCATGCGGTTGCTCCTGCATGATACTTTGCTTGGCGCGCTTTAATATCACACCAACATGATTTTTAGTCAGACCACAGACGTCTGCAATTTCATTGTAACTTAAGCCTTCAAGAGAAAGCGTTAGCACTTGTCTTGACTGCAATGGAAGTGCCCGTACCGCGCGAAGTAGGCGTTCTAATGACTGGTGTTGACTAGACATTTCCTCTGGTGAATGGGTAGTACTCGCGAACCCGTCAGAGCCCAAATCATCGTGGTCATATTGATGGGTATCGAGACGCTTCACTTGATTTGGTACGTGAGTAACTGCGCGGTTATGAGCTATCTTCAAAATATAGGTTTTCACGCTGCTATCGCCCTTAAAACGTGACAGCCCCTGCCAAACGGCAATAGCAATTTCTTGCAATAATTCTTGCTGCATCGCTTCGTTTGCTTCATAGCTGTTGGCTACACGGCTCAATATTGCCCCGTATTGCGCAAAAACATCTTCAAAACCCTGCCCCAACGTCACATCCCTAATCACAAAAACTGTTGTTATTTTATTGTGTTACTTCTATCAGTCTGCCCCCACGAATTTTTATTACAAACTTTTTTCGTCAATACTGTAATTTTTTTAAGCAGCAAACGACTAGTTAAAACAGTAAGTGCAGTAACGTGCGTTTAGGGCATTTTCCCTAAAAGCTTTCAACCTTGAAATTTGGATTAGGAAAAAATTATGTCTACGTTAAGTATAGTTTTGTTAATTGGCAGCCTGACGTCGCTTGTGCTTTTGGCAAGCTACTTAGACGCAAAATTTCAGTGGCGACTAAACGACTGGATGAACGGCGAGTGCAGCAACCCGTTCGTTAAAAGCGTGACCGACAAACAGCAGCAGCGTTTAGAGGAAAAAGATGCGCAGATTGAAGCTTTGATGGCGCGAATCGAAACCCTTGAAACCATTGTTACCGAGCCTGCTTACGAACTGAATAAGAAAATCAACGCGCTCAAATAAACGGTTTTACCAGCTCCTAGCTCGACACCGGTGGGCGACGCATAAAGCGGGGAATTTTTCCCATTGCAATGGCGTTGCCTACCAGCACAATGACCACCCCAACCACAGATAAAACGCTCCAGGTATAGCCTTCGAAAAAGGTGGAAATAACCAGTGCAACCATGGGGTATACCAAGACCACATATGCAGCCTTGTCAGCGCCCATTTGCTTTAACAGTTTCATGTACGCGCCAAACGCAAACACAGAGCCAAAGATAGCCAGATAAAGCAGCGACAGATAGAACTCGGGTTGGGTAGGAATGACCAACTTACCCGGCATTGCCAGTGAGGTGATGAAAAGCAGCACCATGGCATAGCTCATGGCATAGAAGTTCATTTGGATAACAGGCGTACCCGAGGTCAAAATACGCTCGGAGATAACGTTACCTGTTGAGGCGCAGAAAAAGCTGACAAACGCTATAGCGAGGCCGGTAGCAAGCGCCGCATCCATGGAGACTTTGGAAAACTCTGGCACAAACAAACACACAATGCCCAGCAAGCCAAATGTAGCACCTATAACCACTTCTTTTCTTATAGGCTCTTTAAGCCACCATCGCCGAAGCACAACATTAATGTAGATAATACAAGAACTCATAAGGGCTAACAGCGCGCTAATTATGTGCGCTTGCGCCATATACAGCAGCGTGTAATTTAAGCTGTATAAAAAGAGACCGACTGCGGCCATTTTCACATGAACATGTACCGGTAGCTTAAGCGGCAAACGCCTAATAACACAGTAAATCCCTAAACAGGCCGACGCCAATAAATAACGCAGCGCAATGGCAAACGTTTCAGAGGTATGCCCTATTTGGTAAGTGATGGCTATCCATGTTGAGCCCCAAATCAGGCAGCACAGAGCAAATAAGGTTGCGTTATTCATAGCGGTGTTCTAGCCCTGGGAAGCTGATAAACAAGAAGATAAATGGGCAGATAAATGGTCAATAGCACTATCGAGCAGTTTTTGCCTAGCGCCATTACCAATCCACGCATTATGCGGCGTTACCAGCAAGTTAGGTAGTGCCTCTTTAAGCAATATATGATCAACAGGCGGAGGCTCGACACTTAATACATCTAATCCCGCGCCACCAATTTGATTGTTTTTAAGCGCATGATAGAGTGCCTCCTCATCAATCAAACCGCCGCGAGCCGTATTAATGAGAAAAGCGGTTGGCTTCATCAGCGACAACGTCTTGGCATTAATCAGCTTATCGGTGGCTTCAGTAAGCGGGCAATGAAGACTTGCCACATCGGCATTTGGTAAAAGCGATGCAAGACTTGGACGAGGGTCGTCTTGTTTACCTGGGCGAGCAGCGATACTCACCTGCATACCCATAGCCTTAAACAATGCCTCTACACGCTTGCCAAGCTCGCCATGCCCAACAATTACCGCATGCTTACCCGCCAATTCCACCACGGGATGATTGAGTAAGCAGAAATGAGAAGATGCAGACCATGCTTGGTTGCGCATATCGCGCTGATACGTCACAAAATTGGTGGCCAAATTTAGTGCCAAGGTCAACGTATGTTGAGCGACGCTGTCTGTGCCGTAGCCCTCTACATTTTGAACGGTAATACCAGCCTGTTCGCAGTAGTCACGGTCGATATTGTTCATGCCGGTCGCAGTTACACCAATATAGCGCAGCTGACTGGCCTGCTGTAAATCTTTGGCTTGTAGCACGACTTTGTTAACCAGCACAGCATCGGCATTTTTAATGCGCTCGGCAACGTCTTCGGCTTGAGTTTGTTGATGAAGCGTAATCGCGGCGTCGAAATTTTTTTGTACGTCATCGAGTGAAGAGGTATCAAGACTGGGCAAATCCATGGTTTCGGCGTCCAGAAAAACAACCTGCTTTTGTTTGCCGTTGCTCATCGCTTGTGATGCATTGTGTTTCGTCATTTTTGCCATGCTCTACATTACTTCCACAATCGACTCTAACGCTGTTTTCACATTAACAGGAATAGGAATGGCCTTGTCGGTTTTTCTATCTACAAACACATGCACAAATTGGCCATGAGCCACGCGTCGCTTATTCTCTCCGGCGTAAACCGATAGACCATAAGTCACTGAACTTCTTCCAATTTTGATAACGCGCAAGCCTACAAAAATGTCTTCAGGGTAGGCTGCCGGAGCAATGTACTGACACTGACTGCTTACCACATACGCCACGGATTGCCCGTTGTGTATATCTAGCCCACCTTCTTCAATTAAAAAACGGTTTACCGCGGTATCAAAGAAACCATAGTACACAACATTGTTGATATGTCCGTACGCATCATTGTCTTGCCAACGCGTGGCGATAGTGACTTTGTAAGGGTAGTCGGCAAGTGTAGGTGTGATATCAGTCATGATCGTCCCTTAGTGAATAAATGTATCGCTTTGTTGTTGGCGCAAATAATGGAAATCGATGAACGACTAACGCCAATTAATGTTTAATGTGCGGTAGTCTATTGCAGCGATTCTTTTGAGTAGCGCTATGAGTAAAGCACCATATCGTCACGGTGAATGGCAACATCCGTTGTTTCATAACCTAACACACTGGCAATTTCTTTCGACTTTTTCCCTTTTATAAGCGTTAAGTCTTTTGCGTTATACAGGCAAAGCCCCTTGGCAATAACTTCGCCTTGGCACACCACTTCAACAGCATCGCCTTGTTCAAACAAACCGACGACATCAACAATACCCGATGGCAGTAATGACGCGCCTTTTCGCACTAACGCCTCTTTCGCACCGCTATCAACGTCTATTCTGCCAGCGGTTTTAAGAGTATGGGTAAGCCACAGTCTGCGCGCGCTGGCGGGAGTGCTACTAGCATTGAATAGGGTTCCCGGCACTTTACCTTCAAGTAATGCATCGAAGGTTTCGCCTTTTCGCCCGTTTACAATAAGAGTTTGAATACCGCTACTGGTGCACTTATCTGCCGCTTCAATTTTTGTGCGCATGCCGCCAGTTCCTACCGCAGTTCCAGCGCCGCCGGCAAGGCCGTAAATAGTGCTGTCTATTTTATCTACCTGTGGAATGAGTGTGGCGCTGGCGTCTTTTCTTGGGTCTGCGGTAAATAAACCGTCGATATCTGAGCAGATAATGAGGGTGTCTGCTTGGGCGACCAGGGCAGTGTAAGCACCCAAGTTATCGTTATCACCCACTTTGAGTTCGTTGACAGCTACGGTGTCGTTTTCATTCACAATAGGTAACGCATTGTGATTCAAAATTTCGCGCAAGGTATTTTTAATATTTACGTAGCGGGTTCTATCGCGTAGATCATCCGCCGTTAACAATACTTGTGCACAGGGAAAGTCGAAAAAGCGCTGCCAGTTGGCCATCATTAAATTCTGGCCAATCGCAGCCATGGCTTGTTTTTCTGCAATAGATGCGTTGTGACGAACCTTCACTTTGCTGCGGCCCGCGGCAACACTGCCAGAAGAGACAAGAATAATTTCTTTGCCAGCTTCGCGACTAGCAGTAATAAATCGAGCAAGAGACAGTAAATAACGCCCACTACACTCATTGCCTTCAGGAGCAATAAGCGCACTGCCAACTTTTATAACGGCACGTTGCCAATTAAAACGGTTCATAGGGGGAAGAAAAAAGAAAACAAGAGCTTAAGAATACGACAGTTAAAGCGCGAAACAAAACGATCTGTTACAGTTTTTTTGCGTTAAAACATGGTTAGTTTACGGTCAAAAAATTGGATTGTGACAGGCATACTTATATACTAGGCGGTGTTATCTTATAACAATTCTAACTTACAAGTTGCAAGGAACCTGCATGAGCACCGCAAAACGACACTTTTTCTGGCTAGCGCCAGTGTTGTCTATGCTGATTTCTCTTCCTAGTACCGCCGCTATTAAACAAACTAAAGGCGATTTCGAAGATAAATTCCGTCAGCTGGACGAAGTTCTTCCTACTCCAAACGTATACCGTAACGCCGCTGGTGAGCCAGGCCACCAATATTGGCAACAACAAGTAGATTACGATATTGACGTAAAGCTACTTGAAGACAAACGCCGCATTGAAGCAAGCGAAACCATTACTTACCACAACAACGCGCCAGACACGCTTAAGTACTTGTGGATCCAGCTTGACCAAAACAAATTCCGCGACGATTCAATGTCTGCGCTTACTACCACGTTTGGCGGTATCGGTAACCGCGGGCCGGGTACGCAAGCTGCTAGCGGCGATGCGCCAGCTAAGCTAAGCATGGGTGCATTGCGCCGTCAGCAGTTTGTTGACGACAACGAGCTGGGCTATACCATTTCTCGTGTTGAAGACAAAGCGGGCAACGACTTACGTCACACAGTAGTTGGCACCTTAATGCGTGTTGACTTGGCTCAACCGTTGAAGCCAGGCAGCAAAGTTACGTTTGATATCGATTTTGCGTTTAACATTGTTGAAGAAGACGCTGTTTCAGCACGTGCAGGTTACGAGCACTTCCCTGATGACGAACGTGAAGGTGGTAACGACATCTTCTTGCTAGCACAGTGGTTCCCACGCCTAGCTGCATACACCGACTACGAAGCATGGACTAATAAAGAATTTATTGGCCGTGGTGAGTTCACGCTAGAGTTCGGTAACTACGAAGTAGATATTACGGTTCCTGCTGACCACATCGTATCGTCAACGGGTGTGCTTCAAAACCCGAAAGACGTGTTAACTAAAACACAGCGTGACCGCCTGAAAAAGGCAGAAAAAGCTGACCGTATCGTATTCATCGTTTCACCAGAAGAAGCGATTGAGAACGAAAAAGAAGGCACGACTAAGCTTAAAACTTGGACCTTTAAGGCAGAAAACGTACGTGACTTTGCATGGGCCTCTTCGCGTAAATTTGCGTGGGATGCGCGTGGTTATCAGCAAGGCGGTGACACTCAACCATTGGTAATGGCCATGTCTTTCTACCCGAAAGAAGGTGGCGAGCTATGGCAGAAGTATTCTACAGAATCAATCATCCACACCATGGATGTTTATAGCCGCTTTAGCTTCGATTACCCATACCCAGTAGCCCAATCAGTAAATGGACCCGTTGGCGGCATGGAATACCCCATGATCACCTTTAACGGTCCGCGTACAGAGCTTCGTGACGATGGTTCACGCACTTACTCGCTTGCTGAGAAACGTTTCCTTATTGGCGTAGTTATTCACGAAGTGGGTCATATCTATTTCCCTATGACCGTTAACTCTGACGAGCGCCAGTGGACATGGATGGATGAAGGTCTGAACAGCTTCCTAGACGGCGTTGCCGGTCGCGAGTGGGATCCTACGATCCCTTGGGGCGTTGAGCCACGTGATATCACTGGCTACATGAAGTCTCAGACACAGGTGCCAATTATGACCCAGTCTGACTCAGTACTTCGCCTTGGCCCAAATGCCTATACCAAGCCTGCAGTAGCGCTTAACATTCTTCGCGAAACCATTCTTGGCCGTGAGCTGTTTGACTTTGCATTTAAAGAGTACGCACAGCGTTGGATGTTCAAGCGTCCCACACCTTCAGATTTCTTCCGCACCATGGAAGAAGCCTCAGGCGTTGATCTAGACTGGTTCTGGCGTGGTTGGTTTTACACCACAGACCATGTAGATATTAGCCTAGACAGCGTATACAAGCTTCGTTTAGACACTGAAGATCCAGATATCGATTTTGCTCGCGAGCGCGAAGCAGAAATGGAAAAACCAAAGTCACTTACCGACCTTCGCAATAAAGAAGAAGGTAAAAAGCTTTGGGTAGATCGCTTTGAAGATATCAGTGACTTCTACGACGAAAACGATCGTTACACCGTAACTAACAAAGAGCGCAACAAGTACAAGAAATTCTTGAAAGATCTTGAGCCTTGGGAGCGTAAAGCGTTTGAGCGTGCGGTGAAAGAAGACAAAAACTACTACGTGCTAGATTTCAGCAACAAGGGTGGGTTGGTGATGCCAATCATTCTTGAACTAACGTTTGAAGACGGCACGAAAGAAGAAATGCGTATTCCTGCGGAAATCTGGCGTCGTACACCTAAAGCCGTAAGCAAGCTTATTGTTACCGACAAAGACAAAGAGCTGGTAAGCGTAACCGTTGATCCACACTGGGAAACAGCAGACGTAGATGTGGAAAATAACCACTACCCGCGTCGTATCATTCCTTCGCGTATTGAAGCGTATAAGAATAAGCCGCGTAACACTTACGAGTACCGCGACCTTATGCACGACTCAAAGACCGAACTGAAAACCGACGACGAGGACAAAGATGACGAATAAGTTGTCTTTGGCTCGCTTGCAGCAGAGCGCGCATGCTCTGCTTGCAAGCGTAAGTGCATTCGCAATTACGGCTGCGCTATTAGTTAGCGCAATGTCGTACAGCACTGCAGCCCAAGCGCATCAAATAAAAGCAGCAATTACCACGGTACTGTTCAATCCTAGAACAGAAAATATTGAGGTGATGCACCGCTTTAATTTGCACGATGCTGAACACGCGGTTAAGGCGTTGTTCGACAAGCACGCAGATATTATGGACGACATAGAAACGCAGCAACAATTCGCTGATTACGTCGCCCACCACTTTGCAATTTTAAATGCAGCAGGCGAGCCATTAAAGCTTGCTGATGTTGGCTTTGAAGTTGAAGGTAAGCACTTTTGGGTTTATCAGGAAACTGCTGAGCCGCCTGTACTTGAAGGCATTAAAATTCGCCATGATGCATTGCGTGACTTGTGGCCAAAACAAGTGAATACACTAAATGTAGAAGGCAAGGGTGATATCAAAACCCTGACCTTTGCTGATAGCGTAAATTTGCTGGAAGTAAGCTTCAAAAGCCAAAATAGCGACCATCACTAATACCTAACGGTATAAGTTTGTGAAAGCCCACCCGCATTCCTTGTCAAACGGCAGTGATTGCGGGTGGGCTTTTTTGTTTGCGTGCTTCACGGTGTTCTTGTAGATAATGCATGCCTACCTGAGCCTTTACCCCCTCTAATTCGAGCGCCGCATTAGAATAGGGAAAATCTAAAACACGTTTTCTAATTGTCGTGTGAGACCGAAGTCGTATAGTCATCTTGGCATGCATGCTCTACCTTAACTATGGATAAACAGTTACTAAATTCAGTTAATGAGGTACATCATGACCCATAGCGCTGCATCACCGTTGCCTTCACAGGTCAAGAAACCCCAATCAAGAAGTGAGCGTAGTGCACGAAAACTACGTGCATCCAAAGCAGCTCAGTGCGCTGTTCAAGCAGAAAATGCACAGCAAACGCAAGATGCCGATGCAAAGAACGTCGAACAAAACAATGCGTTCGCAGATAAGAAAAATATCATGTGGGTGCTGTTAAGTGGCGCAATGGCGCTAACTTTTGTCGTCATGCTGTTTTTGCCAGATACAGGGATGGGCGGCGGCCTTGTTTCCACCTATTCTGCCATGCTTTGGTGTGGCTTTTTTGGTGCAGCACTTTGGCGTTATAGAGCGACAAGTGGCTGGGCTGGGTTTGCTTATGGAAGCGTTGTTGGACTAGTGATTCAATTTATTTCACAGATAATCTAGCACACAGTGTTTATACAATTGCCTTGTACAACTCGCCTAGTAAGAAACCGCTGAGCGACTAGGAACGGCAAGTACACATTTCTTTTAAGTACAATATGGGCAATCTAAACGCGGCTTTTAAATCAGAATTCTGTTTAAACAGCTGTCTTATCCGTTGATCGCCCTGTTGGCAACCTCACTTCCTAAACATTAAGTCCTGTTGATCTTTGATGTACAGCAATGGTCAACAGGTCCTCAATGACTTTTGGCTGGAAACCCGATCCAGACGTTTTGTCCGACAGTATAATTTATAAACTCTAGTTACATTTTTAGGTTATGTTTAGACAATAACAAACCAAACGTTACCCTTCGCCTTTAATAAAACTGAGTGAGCCTATGGCAGAGAAGCCCAATAAATCCGCTGAATCACCAACCCGTTCTAGTAGAGCGGTACCGTCGTCGCGTTTATCGCGCATAGGCCGCTTGGGCTCACTGGCAGGTAGAATTGCAGGTAACGTAGTATCACAAGGTGCAGGACAACTGTTAAAGGGCGAGAAGCCCGCGTTGTCTTCGCTGCTCTTAACGCCCAAAAACATTTCAAACATTGCAGATCAGCTTGCCAGTATGCGTGGTGCAGCTATGAAGCTCGGGCAGCTTATTTCAATGGATGCAGGAGATTTTCTCCCAGAAGAGCTTGCGGTAATTCTAGGGCGATTACGGGACGACGCTGACCCGATGCCAAAAGACCAGCTAATTGCCACGTTGAATCAGTCTTGGGGTGAAAAATGGCAAGATGACTTACTTTACTTTTCCTTTGCCCCTATAGCTGCGGCCTCTATTGGCCAGGTGCATAAAGTCATTACGATGGACGGTCGGATGTTAGCAGTAAAAGTGCAGTATCCTGGCGTGAAAAAAAGCATAGATAGCGATGTAGACAACGTAGCTACACTTATAAAACTTACTGGCTTGGTACCCAAATCATTAGATATCAACCCGCTTTTACAAGAAGCGAAAGCACAGCTTCACCAAGAAGCTGATTACGTGCGAGAAGCTGACATGCTCAACCGTTATCGCGCGCTGGTTGAAAGCACCGACATCCTATGCAAAGGGAATAAGGCGTTTGTCATTCCGCAAACCTTTGCTCCCCTTACCACCAGTACCGTGTTAGCGATGGATTTTATAGAGGCGCAAGACTTAGATGCGCTATTAAATGAGCCTCAGGACGTCCGAGATGCTGTGATGACGGCGCTAATGACTTTATTTTTTAATGAAATTTTTCATTTTAAGCTGCTGCAGAGCGACCCTAACTTAGCCAACTATCAGTTTAAACCCGATACAAAAGAAATCGTTCTGTTAGATTTTGGTGCTACACGAGATGTGCCTGACGCCATTTCAGCCCAGTATCAAGCGTTACTCAACAGCGCCGCAGCCAACGATAGAGCGATGATGCAGCAAGCCGCGTTTCGCATAGGATTAATTGACGAAAGCCACTCTCAAACGCAAGTCGACGCCGTCATAAACATTGGTATGGAGGCGTGTGAAGCGATTCGCTGCGAGGGCGCTTATGACTTTGGACAAAGCGATCTTATTGCAAGGCTTCACGAAAAGGGAATGGCGCTGACTATGGAGCATAATTTTTGGCATACGCCGCCAGTAGATGCCCTGTTTATACACAGGAAGCTAGGTGGCTTATTTCTGTTGGCTAAACGATTGAAAGCTAAAGTAGATATGCGAAAGGCTGCAGGTACATGGCTGAATCTATAACCTACACTTCGTTGGTGTGTTAAGCGAATAAGAAACTACTTATTACGCAGCTTATATATCGTTTATACCGGTTTTGCGGTGCTATGCCATGTTTTACTGTTAAAACGTTGCTCTGCGACCTTACAGAACTCAAATAGGACCCACTTCAAAAGCGTATAGCACTCGCACAACAGTCTAATAAGGCAAATCCATGCTGAACGGTAACGCCATCTGCTCTTTGCTTTTTGGCGGGTTGCCAATCATTTCATCGTAAGGCGTATCGTGCTTCATTACCGCCTGCTGAACATGACAATGCGCGAAGGCTTCGCGAATGTGGCCAGCACTAAAAAAACGCATGGGCTTATCTTTGTTGTCGTAAAGCATGCCACTTTGACTGCCGATAGTGAGATAAACCAGGTAAACATTCATCTCATACGACTGAACTTCCAGATAATCTATCGCGGTTGGCGACTCTTCAATATCTCGAAAATAGAACTTCTGCATTTTTCTACCTCATGAACTAAGTATGCACCTTGCACGCCCTATATTCTTATTTAATGACGGAAGTTAGGGCGAAAAAGCAGAATATATACGTTAGGCAAGGTGCTCAGGTTCATTAGATAGATCTAGCGGAGGTCGGTGGTTTTTAAACCGTACTGCATTTGCCAACACCAGTAAGGATGCAAGAGAGCAGGCACTGTATAGGAACGCCGCCGTTCCCATTCCAGAAGCAATCCATAGTAATGGAAATACCAGCAACCTAGGGCCTTCAACAGCTAAAGCGACTTTCGCTTTAGACAGTATAAAGCCATTTTGTATACTCATAACAATGACAGTCGCCACAGCAATGATCTGATGCTTGGTTGACAAGTTATTGATATTTAGAAGGAGATAAAGCATTACTCCCAGCATGATTAGATGCTGCATAACACTGTAGCGTTTTACTGCTCGGTGTAATTTGGGGTGATACTGTCTAAACTTACTCACGCTAATTATCCTATAAGGGCACATTTAAGTTGAAACGGGGTCGTGAGGCTCGAAATATTCATTAATTATTATAGATAACAACGAGCTAGCATTTGCTTTTCAATGACTAATCAACACATTAGTACACAAACCCAATTTGTTAAACATTTGTTTTAAAATTATTTTTGCATTTACATAATATCGAATGTGAATGAGAAGAAAAAATGAGGGTTTTCCACTAAATTTGTATAAAAAGAAATCGGAAAGTGACTTTTTTACGTTAAAAAGTGTTCAAAATAAGGAATTTACAATCTAAGGGAACATTTCTCTTGATTGATTTTCTAAATTTGGGTGTTATCTCTGGTAGTATTACCAAAAGGATAGTTTTGTAGCGGAGTCATTATGAGCGAATCGTCGGAAAAGAAATCGTTAGGCCCACACATTATCATTGTAGGCATCCTTCTTGTTGTTATTCTGGCTGTTGTGTTTTGGCCCAGCGACGATGAGCCTGAGCCTGTAGTTACTCCTGAGCCCGAAGTGACCGAACCTGAAGTGACTACGCCAGAAGAACCTGAAGTATTTGAGCCTACTCAGCCAGCCCCAACAGTAGAGCTTGAGGAAAAAGACGAGGTTGAGCCGCTTCCAGAGCCAGTTGAACCAGAACCGGAACCTCTGGATACCAGCGATCCTGCGGTGAAAGCTTCACTTATTGAGAGTTCGTCTGCGAGCGAAGAAACCGTTAACCGCATGCTGGTTGATGAAGGTCTAATTCAACGCTTTGTGGTGTCGGTTACGAATCTAGCAAATGATGAAATGGCGCCTAATCACCAGTTACTAACGTCACCTGAGCAGAACTTCCGCGTATACTCTCAAGCAGGCAAGCAATGGATTGATGCAGCAAGCTATAAACGTTATACACCATACGTAGATATGTTGGAGTCATTCAATAACGAAGCACTGCTTAACATATACGGTATTTATAAAGACGATATTCAGGCGAAGTACGCCGAAATTGGAAGCCCTGACCAAGATTTCAACAGCGTATTGCTTGAAGCGATTGATCAGCTTCTTGATACACCTGAAGTGCCGGTTCCTGTAGAGGTTTACACCGACTCGGTCGCCTTCAAGTATGCTGATGATCGTCTAGAGAGTTTAAACGAGCCACAGAAACAACTTCTTCGTACTGGCCCAGATAACATGCGTCGCATAAAGGCAAAGCTACGCGAACTAAAAGTATTGGTTGAAGAGCGTGGATCTAACTAGATTTCAACAGCAGCTTAAGGGCACGTCGTCAAAAGCGCGCCCTTTACCTCCTGTTGAACAATGGAACCCCGATTTTTGCGGTGACATTAATCTAACTATAGCGCTTGATGGAAGATGGTTTTATGAAGGCAGTCCTATTGGGCGCGCAAGCTTAGTTCAGATTTTTGCTTCGGTATTAAAGCGGGAAGGTGACAAGTACTTCTTAGTTACTCCCGTAGAGAAAGTAGGCATTACCGTTGAAGACACACCTTTTCTTGTAACTCAATGGCATAGGGAAGAGGGTGAATCAGCGAGTGACAGCACCTATGTGTTTACCACACAAACGGGCGACATCGTAAGGTTAGAGCGAGCTGATCAGCTCGAACTTCGCGTTCCGCCTAAAGCCATACAAGATCCAGAGGCAACGCCCATTCCCTACCTATGCGTTCGCAGAAACTTGTGGGCAAGACTACATCAAAATGCCTATTATCAACTGCTTGAACAAGCTGATGAAAAACCGGATGAAGCCGGCACGCAATTTAGTATTCAGTCAAACGGCATCACCTTTATTTTAGGTGAAGTAAGCAACTAGCCTACTTTGCTGCTTCTGTCTCTTCGAACATATCAAAACGTAATTCATCTTCAATAAAGCACCGTTAACAGCGCTTTGTTTTGCGTTATACCTCTGACTGCATTACATTCGATATAGTCTATAAAACAATCAACAAGAAGACCTATATCATGAACAAGCCTCTGTTTACGCTGGCCGTTGCCAGTGCCTTACTCTCATCGCCCTTTTCCACTGTAGCCGACACGCTGATTCATGCAGGAAAAGTGTTTACTGGCACATCAAACTCTCTTCAGGAAAATGTGACTATTGTTGTTGAAGACAACAAGATCAAAGCGGTAAAAAAGGGGTTTGCTGAAGCCCAAGAAGGCGATACTGTCATCGACTTGAAGACGTCAACCGTTATGCCAGGTCTGATGGACATGCATGTTCATTTGTCTTCTCAACATGGTGGTCCACAAACGTATCTGGAGCGCTTTTCACTAAATGAAGCCGACTATGCATTACGGGCAGCGAACTACGCTAAGATTACGTTAGATTCGGGCTTCACCACGGTTCGCAACTTAGGGGATGGTTACAACGAAACCGTTGCGCTAAGGAACGCTATTAGTAAAGGCTATGCAACAGGCCCGCGTATTTATACCGTTGCTAAATCTATTGCTACTACAGGTGGACATGCCGACCCAAGTAACGGCTTATCTCATTTACTTCGCCCGGATGTAGGCCCTAAGCAAGGAGTGGTTAATGGCGAAGCTGAAGCGCGAGAGGCAGTAAGGACTCGTTACCAAGATGGCGCGGACTTGATCAAAATTACGGCAACCGGCGGTGTATTAAGCGTTGCCAAAAGCGGCCAAAACCCGCAGTTCATGACCGATGAACTAGAAGCAATTGTTGAAACGGCAAAAGACTACGGTATGACAGTAGCAGTGCATGCTCATGGGAAAGAAGGCATGAAGCGGGCTATTGAAGCCGGTGTGGACTCTATTGAACACGGCACTTATATGGACGACGAAATTCGCACATTAATGAAGAAGCACGGCACCTACTATGTGCCAACAATACTGGCAGGAAAGTTCGTAGCAGACAAAGCTAAAATTGATGGTTTCTTTCCAGAGTTAGTACGCCCGAAAGCGGCCGCTATCGGTCCGCTTATCCAAAATACGTTTGAACAAGCGCATAAAGCAGGCGTAAAAATTGCTTTTGGTACAGACAGTGGTGTATCAGCCCACGGCGACAATGCGCAAGAGTTCTCTTTAATGGTTGAAGCGGGTATGAAGCCTTCTGACGCTCTGCTTAGTGCTACCGTGAATAGCGCGAGCTTACTAGGCATAAGCGATATTCTTGGCACCCTAGAAGAAGGAAAACTGGCTGACATTGTCGCGGTTCAAGGCAACCCGCTTGACGATATATCGCTTATGGAAAGCGTGTCTTTTGTCATGAAAGACGGAGTTGTTTACAAGCAGTAGAGAAAAATAAAGTGGTAGAGATTACATGGAACTAGGTAAAAAGGTTAAGCACAAAACCAAAAAGCTTGTCGATTCTAAGCATATGTTAAAGGGCATCACTCTTGCCTCATTTTTAGAATCAACTATTGTTCCTATACCACTAGAAGCCGTAATGGTGCCACTAATGCAAGCAAGACGGGAGTCACTTTGGCAAATTGCATTAATGGCCACCGTAGGCTGTGTGATTGGCGCAGTCTTCGGCTATGCCCTTGGTTACTACCTCTTCGATATGGTTGGTCAGTGGCTTATAGATACTTTTTTTAGCCAAGACCAATTCGACAATGTAAAACAGCAGATGCAAAACCAAGGTTTTTGGTTCGTAATGACCTTAGGTATTGCCCCTATTCCTTTTCAGGTTGCGATGCTCGCAGCAGGTGCAACCCAATACTCACTTCCACTTTTTCTTTTAGCTACTGTTATTGCACGTTCAATTCGCTATTTCGGACTCGCAGCCGTGGTCTATTACGCAGGAGACAAAGCTGAGCAGCTCATTAAGCGCTACAAAATGAAAGCGGTTATTGCTATCACAGCTGCGGTTCTTCTAATATGGTGGCTGTCAAATTTACTCAGCCAGTAAACCAAAATTCCTTTTCTTTATATACGCTTACCAATGGGGTAGGCGATAAATCACAATAGATGGAACCCAAATTTTAAATTAACCTGATAGATTTTTTGAACTTTACATTTGATAATGATTCTTATTTGCACCAGTGTAATAGAAAACAGGAGGTGCTTATATGAATGTTCAGCGACTGTGCCCGGTTTATAAAAAGTGGCTACAGCTAAACCCTTCAAATGCGCGACAGTATCGCTATGCTATGCAAGCGCAGACGCAGCAAGCCCATCAACAGGGCAGATTGGATTATGCGAGAGAGTTAGGCTATCAAACCTTTGAGGCCGCAAAGGTTATCCTTAATGCACTTCAGCCAACCTCTTCGCAGAAAGTCAGTGTAGTTCAAGAAGACGTACTCGCCTTTTCCACCATGGGAATGTACTTATCTTCTCTGCTTGCCGAAGAACATAGGAAGCGAGAATCTCACGCTATTTTGCAAGAATGTCAGCAACAGCTTATTGCCATATTACCCCTGCATGCCACCAATCCTTCTATATGCAGGCTAATCGCGGCCATTCAGCATACCCTTGAGCAAAGTTATGTCCCCCAAGCAAGTAAACAGCTTGCCTCTTTTGCCGTGCATTAAATACTTTAGATAAAGGAGATAGTTATGGCGTCGAAACAAATTTCAAGCGAAGACGGCTTTGTCTCTTTAAGTTTTATACCAGTCCGCACAGATAATCACCCACTCAGAAGGCGCTGGCAAGTTTCCTAGCAAAGCGTGGGAATGCAGGAATGGCTGTTCCCTTTCAAATTCCCAGAATGAAGCTAGGAAGCTTGCCAGACCTTCCCGAAGGGCGAGTTTAAAATCTTCGTACTCTTTGATGTGTCACCTTGATGTAGAACCACTATACCTGCGGTAACACGCCGCGATTACGAACATTTTAACTCTCGCTGAGTGAGTAATTATCTGTGTGAACTGGTATTAGAGCTTCTGTACTTCAAAAAATGCTTAATGGTGAAGTGCTACACATGACAGATATTCACTGTACCTGTGCAAATAGCAAACGCATGTTACAAAAGCTGCTCCTTCAAGCTGTAACGGAGAGTTCGGAGCGCTAACTCTGCACTAAGATTAAAGGAAATAGCAAAACGGAACGTAACTTGATAGGCAAATTATTAACTTAACATTTTATTTTGCAATCAAGCTATGAGAGGACACCGTGGAGCCTTCATCTAAATGGAAAAAGCTAACAGCAAGAGTAGGATACAGCGCAAAAACTGTGATGTACGTTATGCTAGGGGCATTTATTCTCACGTCTGTGGTTAACACGCTAAACCGTGAAAAAGCCTCTCAATCCCATGTCTTTATTACACTCAAGCAGCAGCCACTTGGGCAGGTTTTTTTAGCTATACTCGTCGTGGGTTTAGCGTGCTATGCGTTTTGGCGCTGGCTGCAGATTGTAATTACTGAGAAATCGAATGACGACAATATATTCGTCCATTTTATCAATAAGCTGTTCTTCTTTATTTCAGGTGCCTTCTATCTCGTTGCCGCTTACGCGGGAGGCAAAACTTTATTAGAGGTACGAAGTAGCGAGTCATCCCAAGACAATGAAAAGAGAATTAGTGAATTTCTAATGCAATACGAATGGGGGTTGTTGTTGGTGGCCGCCATTGGTTTATGCATTATTATTTTTGCTATTGTGCAATTTAAGCACGCTTTTACGTCTGACTTCTTAGATAAGTTTTCAATGTCTTCACTGAGCGTTTTCGTTAAAAGGTGTATCAAAATCACCGGGCGTTTGGGCTACACCGCAAGAGGTTTAGTGTACAGCTTAGTGGGTTGCTTCTTCGTCATTGCCGCATTACTGAGTAACCCTTCAGAGGCAGGTGGCTTACAAAAAGCCCTCGAAATACTGATGGAGCAACCTTTCGGACCTTACCTTATTGCTGGGGTAGGCGTTGGGTTTATTATGTTTGGACTTTATTGTGCACTAGAAGCGAGATATAGAAAGGTAGATGAGTAAAGTGAAGTAAATGGGTGGTCTAACTCTTTACGACAGTGTTATTCGCGATATAAAAAAGGCGCTCAAGCGCGCCCTTTCTTAATTACGTATTGGTAAGGCATGGTCTCGGTTTGGGACGCAACCAGCGTGTGGTCCATAAAGCGGCAAAAGCTAGGAATATCTCTGGCCGTTGAGGGATCGTCAGCCGTGACCGATAAAGTTTCCCCATCGGCCAGCTTTCGAATATTCAGACGCACCATCATTACTGGCTCTGGGCAACGCAATCCTAGCGCATCTAAATGCTGACTAGCCGCGCTAAATGCGCTGTCAAAATCAGATGCCATAGTTTTCACGATAGGCGTTAATAGCATTGATTTCATTATCAAAACCGCCTTTCTCGGTCAGATAAGCCACGACATCGGCAAGCGATACAATAGAGATAACCTGAGTGCCAAAATCGCGCTCGACCTCTTGAATAGCTGACAGTTCGCCATTACCGCGCTCTTGTCTGTCTAGCGCAATCAGCACGCCAGACAAGCTAGCCTGCTGCTGCTCGATTAAGGTCATCGATTCGCGAATAGCCGTACCCGCAGTGATCACGTCATCCACCAGCATAACCTTACCTTCTAGTGGGCTGCCAACTAGATTGCCGCCTTCACCGTGGGTTTTCGCTTCTTTGCGGTTGAAGCAATAAGGCACATCAAGGTCGTGGCTATCTGCCAATGCAACAGCTGTTGTTGTCGCAATTGGAATGCCCTTATAGGCTGGACCAAAAAGTACATCGAACTCAACGCCTGCGTCCATTAACGCATCAGCGTAAAAACGCCCCAACTTAGCCAAATCGCCACCGCGATTAAACAAACCTGCATTGAAAAAGTACGGGCTTACGCGGCCTGACTTTAAAGTGAATTCGCCAAATTTCAGTACGCCACGCTCAATGGCAAACTCAATAAAATCTCGCTGAAACGCTTTCATGATGACCTCTTAATTTCTAATTTACGCGTTGGTTCTAACTACGTGCCGATGACTCGCTTACGCTAGCGCCGCTTTTTGAATGTCGAACAATTCACGTAAACCGTGCTTACCAATTTTCAGCATCTCGTCAAGCTCTTCAAACGAGAACGGTTCGCCCTCTGCAGTACCTTGAACTTCAATCAGCTTGCCGGTTTCGGTCATTACGATGTTCATATCTGTCTCTGCCTCAGAGTCTTCGGTGTACTCAAGGTCAGCGATTGGTGTACCTTCGTAAATACCCACTGAAAGGGCGGCTATCATATGTTTAAGCGGGTTAGTTTTGATAATGCCTTTTGCACGCATGTAAGTAAGTGCATCAACAAGAGCTACACACGCACCGGTGATTGACGCTGTGCGCGTACCGCCGTCGGCCTGAATAACGTCGCAGTCTAACGTAATGGTGTTTTCACCCAGAAGTTTTAAATCTACCGCTGCGCGTAGTGAACGCGCAATTAGACGCTGGATCTCTAACGTGCGCCCGCCTTGTTTACCGCGCGCCGCTTCACGGCCGCTTCGCGTATGGGTAGCACGTGGAAGCATGCTGTACTCAGCTGTAATCCAGCCTTTCCCTTGGCCCTTCATAAAGCGTGGCACACCTTCTTCTACCGTCGCATTACACAACACCTTAGTGTTACCAAACTCTACAAGAACAGAGCCTTCTGCGTGACAAGTGTATTGGCGAGTAATTGTAACAGGGCGAATTTGACTGGCGGTTCTGCCGCTTGGACGCATAGTGTTCTCCACAACGTAAGTGCTTAAAAAAGGGTAGCGTTTTACAGGTTTGATTGGCGATATGTGAATAGAAAGCCCCATTCGCGGTCAAAACCTATAAATTCGATGTAGCTACGAAATTGCGCCTAAGTATAACGCAATACCCGCGGCCGTTAAAAACGAACTTTACATGTTTGCTTATTGAATTACGTAAATGTGCGCTAATATACAAAATACAAGAAAACCTGCTGTAGATATTCACGTATACAACACGACGTTCGGGTTGTTTTTGCAGGCTTTTAGTTAAATTTAAAGGATATTTATGATTTACAGCATGACAGCGTTTGCGCGCGTAGAAACCAAAAAAGAGTGGGGCTCAGCCGTGTGGGAAATACGCTCGGTCAACCAACGCTTTTTAGAAACTTACTTTCGCCTGCCGGAACAGTTTCGCTCATTGGAGCCGGTTTTACGTGAGCGATTCCGTAAAAAGCTAGCTCGAGGTAAGGTGGAATGTGCGCTGCGTTTTACTGCCAACGATGCTGCTGTAACTAAGCTAAGCTTAAACGAAGAGTTGGCTAAGCAAGTGCTTCACGCCGCTGACTGGGTGCAATCCCATGGCCAATCCACAGGGGTTAACCCTCTAGACGTTTTGCGCTGGCCTGGGGTAATTGCAGCGGAAGAAGCCGATATGGACACCATCCACGCTGACGTAATGGCCGCGTTCGACCAAGCACTTAACGATTTTATTAGTGCCCGCGCTACCGAAGGGGAAGCCCTTAAAGGTATGATCACGCAGCGCCTAGATGCCATTGAAGTGGAAGCTGAAAAAGTGGCCGCACGTATGCCTGAAATCATGGTGTGGCAGCGAGAAAAAGTGCAAACCCGCTTTGAAGAAGCAAAGGTAGAGCTTGATGCAGGCCGTTTTGAACAAGAAATGATCATGCTTGCGCAAAAAGTAGATGTGGCGGAAGAGTTAGATCGTCTGAATGCTCACGTTAAAGAAACCCGCAATATCCTTCAAAAGGGTGGAGCAGTAGGCCGCCGTCTTGATTTCATGATGCAGGAGTTTAACCGCGAATCGAACACGTTAGGTTCAAAGTCTATCAGCACCGACATCACACAATCGGCGGTTGAACTTAAGGTACTGATTGAGCAGATGCGCGAACAGATCCAGAATATAGAATAATATCCGTTGGAGTCCAAAAGCCTCCGCTAAAGCCCAGACATACTGGGCTTTTTTATTTCTTATGAAACCCCATGGCTTGATGCACCTCAAAGATATTTTTATATATCGCGGCGAACTGATCGAACAGAAAGTTGAAAACCACCAGGCGCTAAAATTTTATTTAGTACCGATACGCGAGGATCGGTATTCCCTTTCTCGATATCGCGCAATGTTTTATCAGACACTTTAATAAATTTCGCGTACTGTGTTTGGGTCATGCCATAAAGTTGGGTACGAACCTGCTTTACTAGTTCGCCTATGCCGATAATATTGTTTGCAAGATCATCTTCAAGCTGAGCTAAAATTTCTTTTCGTTGTTCGCCCGTCAACCTAACCATCATAGACTCCCATTGCAACTAACTTAGTTTTAGTGTTACTAAAACCAATCGCCGGAAAATTCAATATCTCATCTGGGCAACGCAATCTTTTCAACCTCTCAGGCAAGTCGATTAGTTTTTCTGCCAGTTGCCGCAAAAATAAAATTATTTCATTAGGCTCACAAAAATCTGAAAGCTGCTCTGCAATGATTAAAAAATTAACGTGCCCACCTACTTCGCAACTTCGCCCCCACTTAAATAAACGGGTTATCCCTTCTTCATCGGCTTTCATAGGAGCAAAATCATAGATGGGTGCAAAACAAATATCGCCGTCATATTTTAAAAATGAAATGTTGCGGCCGTGATTGTCTGAGTTACCGAAGACAATATTTAAAAAATCTCTAACAACATATTGCTTAGCAAATTCGTTTTTCGTCATCTGAGTTGCAGAATTTATTCTTCGCCACACCGTCTCCATCACATCAAAATGATCTTGATAGCTGCCAGGCTCGGCATTAATGATTGAATAAATACTTTCCAATCCAATACGACTAGCCACACCACTTTCTATGCGGACGTCAAAGCGAGGTAGCCATAAACTAGCTTGGCCACTTTGTTTATCTTCTAATATTTTTAGCTTTTCAACATTGATGGTGGAAACATTGGTATCCTTCAGAATCTCCGAAAGCGCCTTATAAAAAACGCCCTCAGCTTTTAAGATGTTGTTATCTCGAGCTGAGCGTCTATTTCTAGCAAACTTGGTTAAATAAGGTGTGGCGGTCAACGGCTTACCTGCAAAGTCCCCATCAATGAAAACATTATCATCTTCAAGCATGAGTAGCAGTTTTGGTGCAACACCACCAGCTCCTGTCGCCCCTCCTACTGCGGCGCCTTGTTCATTAGCATACTCTAAAAAGTCATATTGCAATGAAATCACGTTCTCAATTGGAAAACGGCGAGAGTCGATATTAGCTTCTGTCGGTACGGCTTCTTTTATTCTTAAGTTACCAACGGGCGACATACAAGCACTAGTCAACAGTGCGTAATTTTGCTGAAACTCGTCTGAGCGGCTGACATTAAGATAACTAAGCCACCAATCTCGAGACTTACCCACCGGCAAAATATCATCTAACAGAGCTGGCCAATGAGGGTAGTCTTTAGGAACAATGCTAATAGGCGCATTGACGGAGCATGCCCAGCAATCTTTAACCTCATAGCTTGCGACCTTAGCAATATATTCATGCTCATAATACAGCGAACAACTTGCATTGAGCCGCTCATCAGAGAAACACAGAGTAGCAGCATCCCACCATTGACCTTGATTAAATAATTGCAGTGTGACTGTTTGCATCATTTATCCAGTAGTTTGTTACCGTTAAATATTAAACATTAGCAGTATTTCGGTAGAAATCTACCGTTTAATTACAAAGAAGCAATCATTTCCAATAACAAACTACCGCTATATACAAAATGGATTATCATTTTCAGTACTTTTTTGCGTTTTTCCCGATTTAGATAGCACTAAATTCAGATTTCTAGCTGGGTATGGTGCTTATGAAGTGTGCTTGGTAACTCTTTAGTTAGCAGGCGCTTGGCTCACCGCTAACCTACTTTTTGCCGCCAACATCTAACGCTTCTAATAACTCATCTCAGATACTGTGTTAAGAAGGCCTCGTGCGAGGGGAGTTTAGCTACGTGATTATCCACCTGCTGCTTTAATCCTGCCATAAACTGCTTAAGTGACTGTTCGCTCATCTCATCGGCAACACGATGATACTGGCTAGGTGTCATGCCTTGGCCCATTAATACTTGGGTCCAGGAATCAACACGGAAAATATCTCCGTCATCTAAAAAAACGCGGCCAGATTCAGCAAACAAATCCAATTTATGTTTAAGAGAAGACGGAATCTCCATGCGTTGGCATTGCTGCCAAAAGGGACTGTCCTCGCGCTGTGTCACCTTGTAATGCATAACAATAAAATCGAGTATGGCCGACATTTCGCTATCAAACTTATTATTGTATTCGTCGATTGCACTTTGGGTTATGCCATCGAAAGGGAATAGGCGCATTAAGCGTATAAGGCCTGTCATGATAAGATGAATACTGGTCGACTCTAAAGGCTCAATAAAGCCACTGGATAGCCCTAGCGCTACGCAGTTTTTATTCCAACCGCGCCTGCGTTTTCCAGGCGTAAAACGAATCACTCTCGGCTCATTAATGGGCGCGCCTGTCACCTGCGATTTAAGTGTATTGATGGCGTCTTCATCGCTCATAAATCGGCTACAAAATACCAATCCATTACCCATTCGCTCTTGAAGTGGTATCTGCCATCGCCAGCCCGCCTTATGGGCCACGCTTTTGGTGTATGGCACAGGCGGCGCAGTAAGCTCAGTTTGCATGGCCACCGCACTATCGCAAAAAAGATAGTGTCGCCAATCGTCGTAACCGGTATGAAGGGCTTGTTCAATAAGCAGCCCTTTAAAGCCCGTGCAGTCTATGAAGAAATCACCATCTATGACTTCATTGCTTGCTAATCGAAGGGACTGGATGTTGCCTGATTGCGGGCATACTACAACCTCTTCTATGTCTCCTTCCTTGTGAGTTACCCCAGCATCACACGCTAGAGACTTTAAAAAGCGACCGTAAGCAACGGCATCAAAATGATAGGCAAAGTTAAGCGGCATGGCTTCTAATGTGGCGAACTTGCTCTGTTTAGCGGCAATAAGTTCCGGGCAATAATCACCAAATTCACCACCAAATCCGTATTCTTTAGCCCTCAGCCAAAAATGGTGAAACTCGCCAGCCCAACACTCTCTTCCGGTTATACCAAAAGAATGGATATAGCTGTGACCTTGTTCACGCCAATTTTCAAACTCAATACCCAGTTTGAACGTGGCTTGTGTGGCACGCATAAATGCTTTTTCGTCGATGCCAAGTAACTTGTGAAATGTTCTAATAGGCGGAATAGTCGCCTCGCCTACACCTACAATGCCAATATCTTTAGACTCGACTAGCGTAACGTTTATTGACTGCCCCAAAAGCCGTGACAGCGCTGTGGCCGCCATCCACCCTGCAGTACCGCCCCCCGCAATAACAACGTTCTTAACGGGCGTTTGATTTTTACTGCTATCTAAACCCGATACGGTCATAAGAGGTGTCCTTTTTATCTGAAGTATTTTTTATGTCATTACAACTCGAAGCTGAAGCGTGTTCGTTCTTTTCACGTTGAGCATGCGAGGGCACGTGTTGTTTTTCATTGTTGTAGCGCTTTGCAATATCATTGAGCAAAACTCTGTTAGACGGCAATCCCTGCAGATAAGCGTTTTTAGTTTGTTGTAACGTTTCGCGAATGTGAACTGCTTTACGCTTATGCTCTTCATTTAGCCGTAAAGGCGAGGTAGAAGAAGAAAAGCCCATTCCATATAGTACATACTGATAGCTAGCAGAGGGGAAAATCTCTTCGTTCTCGATAAGATCTAAGCGTGAAGGGCTTTGATACTTCCACAGTTCAAGCAATTCAGCGAGAGAATCGGGTATAGACGCCTTATCTCTTTGCGCTAACCAATACGGCTCTTCTCTATCGCTTAAAGCATAATGTAGTTTTAGAAAGTCGATAACGCGCTGCCAGCGATATGCAAAGCGCGAGTTGTAGCGCTTACTGGCTATTTCCATGTGTGCTTTGTTTTGCGGAAAAGCCTCACAGAGCATACGTAAGCCAAGTTCGACCATGGCAATAGCTGATGCTTCAAGCGGTTCAACAAACCCCGAAGACATACCTAAGCTCAAACAGTTTTTTACCCAAAACTGTGATCTATAGCCAGGCTCAAAGGAGAGTGTACGAAAAGAAAGCTCTGCATCTTGTGCACTAGGGTAGCGTTCACGAACGTAGTCAATCAGCACCTGCTTTGCTTGATCTTCATTTGCGAATTGAGAAGAGTAAACTAGGCCTACACCTCGGCGGTGCTGCAACGCAATATCCCACGTCCACCCACAGGTTTGTGCAGTGGCCACTGTGGTACTTTTTATTTCAGCATCTTCGTTTGAATAAGGCACTTGAAGCGCGACGGCGCGATCATTGAGCATTGTGCGCTTAACGGGTATCCAGGGAATAGTAAAGTGTTTATTGATGAGCAGGCCGCTGTGGCCTGAACAGTCAATAAATAGATCGCCCACTATTTTTTTCCCGTCCTTTGTTGATACGCTTTCAATATCTCCGTTTTGATGAGAGTGAACACTGTCAACATGACCAACGACATGAGCGACACTTAACTTGTCTACGCAATGACTTTTTAACAGCTCAGCAAGCTTTGTGGCGTCGAAATGGTAACCGTAATTGAGCACATGGGCGTAGTCCGGCGTAGCAATTTGCTTGGGCGCCTTGCCTGCGGCACACATGGCGGCTTGTAACGAAAACACATCTTCGTACGATGTGTTTGGTGCGATTGCTTTCCAACATGTATAAATATCGAGCTCGTTGTAGCCTGTTGGAACGGTAAAAGGATGATAATAGCAGTGCCCGCCTTTACGCCAATTAACAAAGCTGGAGCCTTGCTTGAAAGCGCCATGACACAGCGTTAAGAATTCCGTTTCACTAATACCAATATCAAGAAGGGTATCGCGCAGTGACGGCCAAGAGCCTTCGCCCACACCTAAAGAAGGGATGTTGGGTGACTCTATCAAGGTAACGGTGTGATTCGCGCTTAGTTTTGCGGCAAGTATCCCTGCTGCAAGCCACCCAGCCGTACCACCACCGACAATGACGACCCGATGCATACTGCTATGACTTTCGTTATCACTCATACGTTAAGAACCACGATATGCCCCGCTGCACTTCTACAAACATGTTCAGTCGATTTTCTGGTTACTATTCAAACAGCACTATGACAAAAAAGCCCGCTAAAGCGCAACCCTAAGCACTTTAGCGGGTAAACACACCCCAATCGTTAAAACTTGTAGCGAACTCCCAGTGCATAGCGAGCGCCAAGCTCATCTAATTTCCACAACATAGCACTTGTTCTGCCGTGTCTACGGATATTTTCATCTGTAATGTTAATCCCTTCAAATGACACCGTAAGATCTTCAGTGATGTCGTAAGAAACATTGAAGTCTATTTGTGAATAGTCTTCGGTATAGCCCGGTTCATTAATGTACTGAGAGGTTGTATCAAGGAACTTATCTCGCCAGTTATAGGCAATACGCGCTTGCAAAGCATCTTTCTCATACATCAAGATGAGGTTTGCTGTGTCACTTAGTCCCACAAGGGCAAACTGAGTTATCGATGGATTTGCGTCATTATCAAAACCAATATCACCTTGCACTGTGGTGTAGTTAGCCAGTACCCCGAAGCCGCTATCACCAAAGAAGTGCTGCGCAGCAAGTTCGAAACCGTAAATATTCGCTGCTTTATTATTAACTGGTTTAGAGTTAATGAAGGTAATCAACGGATCTTCGCTATTGGGCAGCACATCGAATTGCTGCTCAAACTGTTCGTCAGTCAACGAGTCATACTCGATACCGTTTTCCATCGCAGCAACCATGTTAAACAATGACGTGTCATTAATTGGAATACCACGCGCCTCTAATTCAGCGCGAGCCGCCTCTGCACGCGGTCCATTGGTAACGTCTCTCAACCCAAAGATATTTTCTTCAACTTGTTCATTACCGATAAAGTTCTTAACACGCTTATCGTAAAAACCAACCGACACATAGCTTGTCTCATCGAAATAATATTCGAATGAAAGATCAAGGTTGTCTGATTCTAATGGGATCAGCGATGGGTTACCTGAACTCGCGGTGGCGGTAATGCTGTCAGTAAGAATTGTCGGCCCGCTTTGAGGCGATACTGTCGCAGCGGCGCTCAAGTTGTTGTACGTGGGTCGCGCTATTGTCTTACTGTAAGAGAATCGCGCAATCATGTTTTCAACAACTTCGATATCGAAATCTAATGCAGGAAGTACATGGTCGTAACTTGATTCAACTTCAACATCTTCCATGTCGCTTCCAAAGCGGACGTTGAAGTCATTATTACCTTCCCACGCAATGCCGCTAGGTAAACTTATATTTGCAATTGAAGTTACATCGGTATTTTCGTAGCGTACACCTGCCAACAGGTTGTACTCCATGCCGTTTAACTCGCCAGATAAATCCAATTCGAAATAAACCGCTGTTATGTCTTCTTCAATAGTACGGTTAGTTGCAAACGGGTTGTTGGCAAGAAAATCAAAACCGTATTCTTGAGCAGCGAATGCACCAATTTGCGCAACACTACCGGTAAAACCCTGAGAGAACATCCCCTCAGTATTGAAATCGCTAAACTCACTCGCCAAATCCAGCGGTGTTAAAGAACCAGCAGGAAGCTCACCCGGGTTCTCAATTCCCCAGTTGCCCATGGTGTGGCGGGTTAGAGATTGGAGCGATGTGCTCTCCATTGAGCGTGACTCAATACCAAAGTTAATGCTTCCGGTATCCATAACGTAAGAGCCATCAAGACGAGCTTGAGTAATTTCGGTGTCTTGCGACGAGAAATTCATGTCCAATATCGATGTACCTACGTCATCTTGGTCAAGCACGCCATTACCGTTAAGATTATCACGAGCTTCATCGTCAAAATCGACGAACATAATAGGGAAGTCGCCTCTGAAATCGACACCTTGCCCTTTAACTACGTTTGCACCTAAACCCAGATTGGTCCACGTTCCATAGGGCGCATCTGGGCGTCCTTCTGCCGTCGAATTATGAAGGTCGAAGACTAGAGTTAGCTCGTCATTTACGAAGTACTCAAGATTTAAACCGATTGACTTGTTTTCGTTGACTTGGTTTAGTTCTTGAAGCGCCAAACCTAGATCACGAGGTAGCAAATCTCGGCGTTCTTGAGTGATTAATACCGGCGTTTTTACCGTTTCATCATCAAAGGTTAGTTCGGTGAAGTACCTATCATCCATCCATATCGATTGCTCGGCTCGAGCTTCGTATAAGTCTTGCTTTGAATAGGTGTAATCAAGCGTGGCCGTCATTTTTTCTGAAGGAGCAAATTGGAACGTTAGCTGTGCATTCGTTCTTTCACGCTCTCGGTCTGCCATGTAATAGCGTAAATCTGAGGGAATGGCGAAAAGCTGTCCCATGGCTGGTGCGTTGTTCAGCACAATTGGGTCACCGCTATCTGGGTTCGCTGGATCAGGTGATTGCGGCACCGTGCCATCAAATGGATTAACGCGCCACTCGTTCACAAACGCACCTTGTGCAGCACTGTCACGCTGTTGGAATGAACCGGTAAACGTAACGCCAAAGGTATTGTCATCATTGAGGTAATTGATAAAGCCTGAGACTTCAGGCGTAACATCATCACCTACACGGTTAGTCGTATCATGTAGTGCTTTTGCGCCTACACTTGCGGTAATGCCATTGTCAGATGCTTGAAAGGGACGTGCTGTTCGTATATTTACCGTAGCCCCAATACCCCCAGTTGCAATACTCGCTCTACCTGTTTTGTACACTTCAACCGCTCTAACACTTTCAGAAGCAAGGTCAGAAAAATCGAAGGCGCGAGAATTTGCTGCTCCGCCACCACCAGGTAACGCAGAACCAGGCATCGTACGTCCATTCAGCGTTACCATATTAAAGTCAGGTCCAAAACCACGCGCTGTGACTTGGCTTCCTTCACCATTATTCCGACTAATTGAAATACCAGTGATACGCTGTAGTGACTCTGCTAAGTTGGTATCAGGAAATTTACCAATATCTTCTGCTGAGATTGCATCAACAACACCAGCAGAGTCACGCTTGATACCCATCGATTCTTGAACACTACTTCGTATACCTGATACCTGAATAACTTCTATATCTTTTTCTGTTTCTTGCGCCGTCGCAGATGACATCACGCCGCTACTCAAAGCGGTCCCGAGTATCAATGACAAACTTGCTGCGATCTTGCTTTTATTTGGTGTTGTTTGTGTCACGGTCTATCTCTCTTTAATAGTGGCTTTTATGTATGTTGTGAACCTAACGCGCCGCCAGAAAGGGCTTTCCCAAAGAGAAGCTAGAACACCCAGACGTAAGAAATCGCTTTCCGAACATTAATTCAACAAAAGTTTAAGATCAACACATTTTTTACAATTAATTCACAGGTAACAACTATATCGAAAAACACTAAACTCCTCATAAAAAACACAAAACCATTAAATTCATCATCTTATAAGAAATACAAAACTCTATTAGATTACGGTGATAGTCATAGAAATATTAGCAGTCACTTAATTCCATTAACGTAAAAGTGACATAAATATGAGAAAGCGCTTTCTAATTGTTTTTTATTTGTGCTATAAACCGTTTTGTTATTTCTGATTCATTGTACTGCCAGCATCCGTTTAGAATTTGTGCAGTAAGAAAAAGGTTATCGATATATGAACAGCATTTCGCTTCCCGCAGGCAGTCCCTTACTCAAAAATTCGTTTCTTTATGGAACTGCCACGTCAAGTTTTCAGATAGAAGGGGATGTCGATAACCGTCTCGAATGTATTTGGGATAGATTTTGTGAACGGCCTTCAGCCATTGCTGATCACACCAATGGCGATGTCGCCTGCGATCATATTGCTCGCTGGAGAGAAGATTTCGACATTTTGTTAGACTTAAATGTAGATGCTTACCGTTTCTCTATTTCTTGGCCGCGCGTTATCACTCAAGAAGGTGAGCTAAACCCAAAAGGCGTTGCCTTTTATAAAACGCTAGTTAATGCGTTAAATGCAAAAGGCATTAAGCCATTTGTTACCCTTTATCACTGGGATCTCCCGCAGCACCTGGAAGATAAGGGTGGGTGGCTTTACCGACAAACCGCTTTTGCATTTGAAGACTATGTTGACAAAATAACGCAGGCGTTAGGCGAGTCCGTTTTTTCCTATGCAACGTTCAATGAACCTTTTTGCAGTGCTTATTTAGGGTATGAAATAGGCGTACACGCCCCGGGCAGAACGGGTAGAAAATACGGAAGAACTGCGGCACATCACATTTTGCTAGCACACGGCCTTGGGATGAAGGTGCTTAGAAAAAATGTCCCAAATAGCGAAGCCGGTATAGTATTGAATTTTACGCCATGCTACCCCGCCACACAAAAGACAGAAGACCTATTAGCCACCCGCAAAGCAGATGACTATATCAACCAATGGTATATGCAGCCTGTAATGGAGGGAAGCTACCCCGAAGTGTTATTTGATATAGACGAAGCGGATAGACCACCGGTTGAAGCTGGTGATATGGAGACAATCTGTCAGCCCATCGATTTCTTAGGGGTAAATTTCTACACGCGATTACACTATTCTGCGCCCAAAGAGAAAGGCGCATTGTATTTCGAGCATCCTCATCAAGGTCCGTTGACCGATATTGGTTGGGAAATCTATCCAAAAGCACTTTATGATTTGCTTACTTCATTAAACGAACGATACACGCTCCCTCCCATTTTTATAACTGAAAATGGTGCTGCAATGGCAGACGAACTCAAAGATGGTCTTGTTAATGATGTGGATCGGGTTGATTACTACAATGCCCATTTAAACATGGTACACAAAGCAATGATTGATGGAGTAGAAGTGAGTGGTTACTTCGCATGGAGCCTACTTGATAACTTCGAGTGGGCGGAAGGTTATGAAAAGCGATTTGGGCTAGTTTATGTGGATTTTGAAACGCAAAAGCGTACGCTTAAACTTAGCGCCAATGCTTATAAAGCGCTCATAGCAAGTCGAACATAACAACAGTGGAAATAGCAATGAACCATAAGCTGACATTAAAAGAAAAAGTAGGTTATGGCATGGGCGACGCTGCGGCCAATTTAGTTTGGCGGGGCGCACTTGCATATTTGGCGGTATTTTATACCGATACGTTCGGTATTACAGCCGCTGCAGCTGCGATGCTATTTCTTGTCGTTCGTCTTTCTGACGGTGTGACCGATATTATCATGGGAATGATTGCTGACAGAACCCAGACTAAAATGGGAAAGTTTCGCCCTTGGATATTAGGCTCCACTCCTTTTCTTGGCCTTTTCATGGTCCTTTGCTTTACCACACCTGATCTCTCGTATTCAGGCAAACTCATTTACGCTTACCTGACCTACATCGGACTAACCTTAGCGTATACGGTTAATAATGTACCGTACTCAGCGCTAATGGGCGTGATGACCAGTGATGATAGAGAGCGTACAAGTTTGTCTGGCTTTCGTTTTGCTGGGGCATTCTTTGGTGGACTGCTTGTTATGGGGTGTTTGCCTATGCTGGTGGACTTGCTAGGCCAAGGGAACACTGCTGTAGGGTACCAATATACCATGTGGTTGTTTGCCACGTTGCTTGTCATATTAATGTGTGTAACAGTTTTTACCACGAAAGAGCGCGTTACGTTGCAGCAGGTTTCAAAGCCTCAAGACACTAAACTGGACTCTCCAAAAACAGAGACAGGTACCCAAGTAGCGCCCGCTCCTCGTTCACTAACATCTGAACTCATCGACTTGGGAAAGCAACTACCGTTAATTCTCGTTCCTCTTTCAGCAATAACCGCCTTCTTTTATTATCGAGACGTTTTAACTGGGGCAATCTTCATTACTGTTATAGCGCTTACTACTATTGCAATTAAACGGTTAACTCGCCGACCGGAAGCCGAGAACACCCGTTCTCAGCAGGATATTATCGACCTGCTTTCCAATAAACCCTGGCTAATTCTGTTAGGAATGGGTTTTCTAACCATGATGTTTAATGGCATCAAATATGGCGTTATTGCCTACTATTTCAAATATTACATGGGCAATGAGCTACTCACAGGCTACTTTTTCATTTCACTGCTGGTGGTGTCGATTTTCGGCGCATTAGCAACGTCCAAATTAGCCGCTATGTTTGGTCGCAAGAAGCTCTTTATTATCGCGCTGTTAGCAAGTAGCGTATTGACCTCTGGCATTTATTTTGTTCCTCAGAAAAGCGTGAGCGCCATATTCATTTTAGGTTGCAGTGCAGAGTTTTTTGCAGCCATATTGCCTACCTTATTTTTCTCTATGCTAGGAGACTCGGCAGACTACAGCGAATATAAGACAGGTCGAAGAGCCACCGGACTCGTCTACTCTGCAGGCTCTTTTGTTCAAAAAACAGGGGGAGGCTTCGCAGGGGCGCTCGTCTTGTTGGTACTAGGAAGCTATGGCTATAACGGTCTTGATATCAATACAATTAATCAAACGCTTCCAGGTATGAAGTCTTTAATGAGTTGGATACCGGCCCTATTTGGCTTTGCTGGCGCGGCGTTAATCTGTCTGTACCCATTAAATGACGAAAAACAAAAAGAAGTTACACAAGCTTTACTCTCTCGACGTAGCGAACAACCGCCGATATCGGCATAATACAGTCAGTTAGAGTGATTGTTTTAGAGAACGAGGTCTTATCACGTGCCCACCATTTATCAAGTTGCCGAGCGTGCAGGTGTTTCTTTATCTACGGTATCCCGCGTATTAAATGGTAAGGCTTCGGTAAACAAAGTACTGAAAGAACGCGTAGAGAAAGCGGTTAAAGAGTTAAATTACCGCCCAAATTCTGTCGCTCGTTCATTGGCAAATAACCGCACTGACAGCGTCGGGGTACTCGTACCTGAACTCAACGCCCCGTTTTTTGGCGATCTGATGCAAGCTGTGGAGTCAACGCTGCGTGCCGCAGATAAACATGTCATTATTTCGGTAGGACGAAATTGCCTAGAAACAGAGAAAGATGCGGTAGAGTTTCTTATTAGCCGTAACTGCGATGCACTCATCATGCATGCTGAAGCATTATCCGATGAGTATTTATTGGAGTTAAACCAGTCGAAACTTCCCGTTGCTTTGGTTAACAGGCAGGTAGAAGGGCTACCTGAGGCATGCACTAGCCTCGATAATGAAAAGGGTGGATATCTGGCTACCCGCCACTTACTCGAGCTAGGCCATAAAGACATTGCATATATCTCTGGTCCGACTGACAAGTGTGACGCGAGCTTGCGCTTGGAGGGACATAAACGCGCCTTGTCGGAAGCAGGGTTGCCCATAAACCCACAGTTGATATTTAACGGCGACTATTCTGAAGAAGACGGGAAAATTGGCTTGTTAGAGCTCATGGCACGCGATGTGCCTTTCACGGCTTTAGTGTGCGCCAACGATTGGATGGCATCGGGTGCGATAAGCTGCGCGAGAGATTTAGGCATGAGCCTTCCCCACGACTTGTCTGTGGTCGGTTTCGATGACGTGGTATTTGCCCACCATGTTTTTCCTCGTCTTACCACGGTCAGTAACCCAATTGCGGAAATGGCTGAAATGTCAGCCAAATACATACTTAATAAAGTATATGGTCAGGCTAATAACGTTCAGCTGTATTTCGAACCTTCCTTGGTTGTTCGGGAGTCTACGGTAAAACATGAAGGATGAAGCCAAGTTGGTAAGTCGTAAACCGACTTTCATCTAAACTCTTAATTAAAACTTTCAATTAAGCGCCTTTCGCTCCCAATAGCGCACTTTGCTACCCACCTTAATGATGATACGACCCACAATAGACGCGAAGGCCTGTCTTACAAGTATTTAAGCCAAGGGGCGTGGTGCTTTGATTTATAGGCGCTAAACCATTTAACAGGGAAATAAAGCACTAAACTAAGGCCAGCAGCTATTAACCATATTTGCCAAATATGGTCTACTCCCACGTATTTTCCTTTATTCGCCTCCCAAATAAAGAATGCAATACCGTACATCACCAGCAATACGTACAAATGCAGGATGTAGAAAAACATCGGGACCGAGCCAAAGGTGTCAAGAAACGCAAACTGCGTATCCTTAACGCGCTCGAAAGCAAACAACAATAGAAACATGCCGGCCAGTGTAAAGAGCAAAAATGCTAAAGACGGGGGGTACTTAGTCAAATTAAGTAATGACATCAACGTAGTGATGGCACTTTGTTGTAGCTCCCAAGGCAAGGTCTCACCATAAATATTTAAACCGCGAAGTAGGAAAAATAGGCTGAGCGACACTGCAAATAAACCAAGCAACCACCGACCGCGTCGCGCTTTATCAAGCTGTTGACTGTAAAGAGGCCCACATGCATAACCGAGCAGTATTACCCCTATCCAAGGAAGCACGGGATAACTCACTTTAATGTTTAGGGCGGCTGACTGAAGTATATATCCTCTATCGTGCAGCATTGTCCAAAGCGTATAGCCTGTTTCATGTGGAACATAGCTAATTGGCGTTAGTGCATTATGTCCAAAGACAATTAAGAGGCCTAAAATGAGCAACAGAGTTCTTGGAAGATAACTCAATACAGCCAGAGCAATCATGCTGATACCTATGGCCCACATCACCTGAAGATAAAGCGTTTGGAAACTCGCCCCCCAGCTAAACGTAATAAATGTGACCTCTAAGAACAAAATAAACAATCCACGCTTAATTAAGAACTCTCTGACATTACGTGTCGGCTTAGCCTTATTCGCTGAGTCCATTGGATTGGGATAGAGCCATGCAGACAGCCCCGTCAAAAACACGAATGTGGGTGCGCAGTAATGGGCGGCTAACCGTGTGAAAAATAGAGAAGGTGACGTAGTATCGATATCCATAGGATCAGATACCTGCAAATGCAGAAAAAAGCGCTCTCGCACGTGATCGATAAGCATAATCAGCATGACCAAGCCACGCATCATATCGATGCTTCGAATACGGTTTCGTTGAATACTAGAAGACATTTTAGCCATTACATCAAGGAGGAAATATTTGCTATCAACACAACTTCGTTCAGAATTTCGCGGTAGTTTTAGCCACTTACTGCATCGATAGTTAAACGATTAACCCAATGCTATAACATTGCAGTAAACAGTGGCAATTATTTGCTTCGAATATACTAATGATGCGTTCAACAGCATAATAAGAAATACTAGAAGAAAAACGGAGTCACTATGAAATATCTATTGTTAGGTCTGGTCATGCTTGCTGTTGCGACGACGGCCGTTGCGAACAACGACCGCGACGCAGTGAATCAGACACTTAATGCTCTACATCACAATGCGTCTATTGCAGACTTTGAGTAGTATTTTGGTTTGTATCACGACAGCGCTATCTTTATTGGCACCGACGCATCTGAGGTATGGACCAAAGAAGCGTTTAAGGCGTATGCCAAACCTCACTTTGACAAGGGCAGAGGATGGACATACCACCCGCGAGACAGGCATATCTATTTTTCCCCTAATCACGACGTAGCCTGGTTCGATGAACTGCTCGATAATGAAAGCCTGGGAGAAACACGAGGCACGGGTGTCTTAATAAAAGAGGGAGCGAAGTGGAAAGTAACCCAATACCATTTAACGATCCCTATCCCCAACGCGCTTGCAGATAGCGTTGCTAGTCAAATTAAAACCATGCAATAAAAAAAGCCCCGACGTAACGGGGCCTTTGTTTCTCTTTGTGTCTTAACTACCTTTAGGTATTAGACTGTGTGAGTGGTTGAATTTCCATCTCTACTCGACGGTTCATCGAGCGGTTTGCTGCACTATTGTTAGGTACTTTAGGTGCGTATTCGCCCATACCTACCGTCGTGATACGCGTCGGGTTAACGGAATAGTTAATAAGTAAATTCTTAACCGCTCCTGCACGACGCTCAGATAAAGACTGGTTGTACTGCTCAGAGCCAGTGTCATCCGTATGGCCTTTGATCATAAGAACGGTTTTTTCGTAATTGTTTACGACTTTGGCAACGTCTTGAAGAACCGGATTGAAGTTAGGGCTGATGCTAGAACTGTCAGTAGCAAAGGTAATGTCGCCCGGCATGATTAATCGTAGATTATCACCTTCTCGCACAACTTGAACGCCAGTATCAGAAAGCTCATTTCGAAGCTCTTCTTCCTGTTTGTCCATGTAGTTACCTATCGCACCACCTGCGATTGCACCTACCGCAGCGCCCCACGCATAACGACTTTTGTCGTTATCACCTGTCGCTTTACCCAGCAATGCGCCTACTACCGCACCAATAGCGGCACCTTTTTGCGTATTATTCGGATCGGTTGCGCAACCTGCTACCGTTAGTGACGCAGCAATCAAACTTACAGCAAGAGTCTTTTTCATAACTTCCTCTTATTTCAATTAAAAGCTTAATATTGATGAGTTGCATTTATCCATTGCCACTCTCAATAAGCTCAGTGTTAGTTTTGCATTAAACAATTACAGTGATAGCAATTAGCGTTCCACTGGCAAATGTTCTGTATGTAAGCAATAACAAGTACCTGATCGCCACGAGTTCGTTTCCACCTTAACTTTTCCTAAAGATCAGCACTCAAAGGCACTACAGCACTTCATGTTTAGAGGATTGTAGGACATCAAACCTGAACGTTAGCTAAATGAACGTTGGAATAAAGAAGAAAAAATGCGTTGGTACACAGTGTAAATACTACACTGTGTTGCTAAAAAGTAACGTTTTAGCCTATTGAAACTGAACGCTCAAAGAATGCGTTCACATCAATCTTATAGTCAGACGCTATGACGGCTTTGTTGATACTGATTGTTTTATCCGATGATAGATCAACATCTTTCGGCGTTAGATAGTGGTTACTGCGAACCGAATAAAAAATCTTTACGAGTGGCGTAAGCGGGGAGTCTCTCTGTTCAAGCACCATCGCTAATTTATCATTTGATAATAGAACTAGGCTCCCTACGGGATAAACGCCCAGACACTTTATAAACTGTTGAACAAGTGACTGGTCAAGACGCGTTGGCGCATCACTCATCAAAATAGAGAATGCCTTTTGGCTAGACATACCGGCCTTATACACCCGGTCCGCGGTGAGTGCATCGTACATATCGGCAATGGCAAGCATTCGGCCCGCTTGGCTAATATCCTCACCTTTGGTCCCAGCAGGGTAGCCTAATCCATCCAATCGCTCATGATGCTCACTAATCGCTTGAATCAGTGGCTGCGCAATTTCCGTACTTTTTAAATAGTCGACCCCGTGCTTTACATGACCTTTCATGATCTCCATTTCGCTGTCTGTAAGGCGGCCTGGCTTATGAAGAATTTCATCTGGAATTTTGATTTTGCCCAAGTCGTGTAGAAAGCCAGCATAGGAAAGGTCTTGCACCTCTTCTTCAGACATCCCTAAATACTTGCCAAAATTGGCGAGTAAAATAGCGACGTTCAGAGAATGCTCTAGTAAATAGTCGTCTTTTTCTCGAATTTTTGTCAGACAAAGCAACGCATCGGGGTTTCTATCTACCGACTCGACTAACTTATTTGAAAATGCTTTGGGAATACTCGCATCAAAAGGCGTCTCTTTTTGTACATTGGCAAGTAACAACTTTTGAATTGCCTTTCCTTGCTCGTGAAGCTTTGCGGCTCTTACCAGCTCATTTTCGAGTGATATCTTTTTTGATTTTACCGGCTGATCAGAAGACGAGTTTTGGTGCTTTTCCACAGTGGCCGATGAGCTAGGTTGCTCAACGTCAAACGCCTTATCTGTATCAATGGCGAGGGTTTTCACACCTCGCTTTTTAAGTGTTTCAACCACATCACCAGACGTAACGCGTCCTTGGCTCGTGACCGTCAACGCACCTTTTTGCTCTAAAATTTGATGAACAAACATGCCTGGCACTAACTGATCAATAGTAATCTTTTTTATCATCTTATATGCACTGCACTATATTAATCGCCATATATTTGCTAACTGCTTTCATATAAAAAGTGAAAGCTCAGTACTCTAACTCTACTAGTATAGTGTGTAAATCTGGCTTCCAACCAAACTTCGTCATATTCACTCTGTAGTTTTTAACGACCACACCTTCCTCTGCTAATCGCTCTCGCTGCTCATCCGCTTTGTCAGAGCCAGCAGGAAAAGCAATTTTACCGTCAGCACGTAGTACGCGATGCCAGTGACAGTCAGCATTTATCTCTCTTAAACACTTTCCCATCATTCTAGCTCTGCCGGGTAACCCACACAGGTCAGCGAGCAAGGCGTAACTTATTACCTGTCCCTCAGGCACTAAAGAAAGCGTTTTCTCTACTCGAGATTGTACTGCTTCATTCGGCATGTTGTATATTATCCTATCTATTAAGTTACTTAGTTAATAAGTGCGATAAACGTTCAAAAGAGAATAAAGAAATTCAGTTATGCGCCTTTATTGTGAACACTGTGGATATCCTCAAAAAACCTGTATTTGCTCTCACATTAACACAGTAGATACATTATTAGAGATTGTGATAATTCAACACGAAAAAGAAGCACTTCACGCCAAGAATACGGCGCGCTTAGTTTCATTGTGTATTCCTTCGACGCGAATCATACTTGCTAATGATGTCGTCGCGATGCAATCCCTATCCGAACACTGCTCACGTCGACATTCAGTGCTTGTTTACCCAAGTGAATGCAGTACACCGATAGAAAATGTCGATGCCGTTGCACGTTCTGAGATCACAACGCTAATTCTAATAGATGGAAGTTGGAAACAAGCATTTGGTCTAGTTAAACAGAACCCATGGTTAACAAAGTTACCAGCGTTTCACTTCATTTCTGCACCCACTTCTAACTATGCTATTCGTCATACAACATTAAGCAATGCACTTTCTACGCTAGAAGCAACAGCTTATGCTCTACAGTGCTTAGATCAAATCGACGTTTCTGGGCTTTACAGAGCACAGAGAGCCTTACAAGATAAGTGGCAAGGCCCTATGTCACATAGAAGGCATTTGTAGCGTAGAACTTCGTTTAGCGCACATTACGCGTTCATGGGAATGAAGCCCTTTTGATCTTTGACTAAACTTATCCAATTTCGAATGGCAGGATAGGCGGAAAGATCAAACCCACCCTCGTGGGCAACGTGGGTATACGCAAACAATGAAATATCCGCAAGAGTTAACGTGTCACCTAGCAAAAACGGCGTAGTTTTAAGTTGATGCTCCATGACAGCTAGTGCGCGATATCCACCCGCTTGTTTAGATTCGTACTCCGCTTTCCTGTCCTCGGGTAGCCCTAAATAAACATTGATGTAACGAGCAACGGCGATATAAGGCTCGTGACTGTATTGTTCGAAAAACTGCCACTGTAAAAGTTGCGAAAAACTATAGGGAGAAGAGGGGATTAAAGGAGTGTTAGATGCTAGATAGTGCATGATGGCATTGGATTCTGACAACACCCTGCCGTCGTCTAATTCAAGCAACGGAATTTTCCCATTAGGGGTCTTTTCTAGGAAAGAAGGAGCGCGTGTTTCTCCTTTCATAATGTCCACATCAATCCATTCGCAGGTTTTACCTAACAAAGAAAGAAGCAGTTGGAGTTTGTAACAGTTTCCTGAACGCGTGTCGCCGTATATTCGCACAATGATATCTCTATGACCTAAGAAGATTTACCATACCAACGCAATGTGAATACGACAATTATTAATAGCTGTTAGGGTGCGAGAAGGGATTAAGCGTGCCTTGTCTAAATACCACATAGACCTCTGCGAAAAGATAAGGCAAAGAACAACAGACCCGAATAGACTAATGATAGCGAGGGAGTTGAATTAACCATTCAACAATGAACAATAGAACCCAAGAAATCGGTATTAACGCAATACATGCAGCCACTCTAGCCTTATCTCTTGGGGCAAAAACCCGCGCCCCCATTTTTAAGACTCGTTCTTTTTCGCTTTCTAGTTGCTCAATTGACGCAGCTGTAGAGAATTCTTCGTGCTTTGCACATCGTTTAATACCGTCTTCTATATTTTCCTCAAGGTGCAGAACAGCAGCTTTCTGCTCTTTCTCAAGCATACTTTTAAGCTTTATTACCGGCCAAAATAGATAAACGCTCACTATCCCCGTGAAGAACGTCACTACTAGTACATCAATGGAAGGAATGTCTTTTTTCAACCAAAAGATAGGAAAGATGGCCAGTGCCCCCATCGCAAATATGCTGTTAGTTGTTCCTAATTTTAAAATTGTCATGATGGACTTAAGTCGGTCAATATTTCCACCGGCTTGGGGCAAAACTTTAGAAGTTAGGTACTTAATGTTGGAGGAGATCTGAAACAAAAATAAAATGGCCAAGAACCAAAAGGGGACGGCTGTGGCCGTTAAGAATAAAACGTGTATTTCTTGTTTTACCGTGATCAATCCTTCGAATATGCAGTACACAATCGTGATCATAATAGAAATGATGATTGCATTGAAAATATGGTGTCTAAATTCAATGGCGAGTTCTCGCCTATGCGCCGAAAACTGACTAAGCTGGTTGGTTTTTACAAGCAAAGAAATAAGGGTGCTAGCCACGTTTTGATGCATTAAACGAAGCGCAAACCAAAAGTATCCTGTAATAAGCGACATACCAATAGCAGAGTTGAAGTCGCGCTGTGCACGTACATTTCCCACTTCAGGCCAATCTAACGCACCCGTAAAATAATGCACTGAAAGTAAAATCAGTGTTGTTAGCAGAGGAAAAAATCCAATAGAGGCACCTTTGTGCATGTTGGAATACGGGTTAAGCTTCATTTCTATAATTCGTTACAGGCAAAGGTGGCACTAGAATTAGCGCCGATTACGTTTTAATTTAAATCGGTTAAAACGCTCTAACGATAAGCTTTGTGTAGTGCGATAGCAATAAAAATAAACGTAAGAGAATGTGAACGACCACTTTTCGTTCGGCAATAAAAAACCCGCCATTTGGCGGGTTTTTTCAAAGCTGTGCTTTTTACTTGCGTAACTTCTGAATAAGACGAAGTTGAGCAATAGCTTCTGCAAGCTCGTGAGCTGCTTCAGCGTAGTTAAAGTCAGCGCCTGGGTTGGCGATGTGCTCTTCTGCACGTCGTTTGGCTTCTTCTGCTGCCTGCTCGTCAAGATCTTCAGCTCGAACCGCGGTATCAGCCAGTACGGTAACATTGCCAGGTTGTACTTCTAGTACACCACCTGCAACATAGATTACTTCTTCTTCACCGTGCTGTTTAACCAAACGCACCATACCAGGTTTAATAGCAGAGATAAGTGGCGCGTGCCCTGGGTGAATACCCAGCTCACCTTCGCTACCTGTCACCTGAATCGCTTCAACGCGACCTGAGAAAATCGCTTTCTCCGCGCTTACTACGTCCAAATGTACTGTCATTGCCATGTGAACCTCCTGATTAGGTACGTTAGCATGATGCTAGGCTAGCAACTGCTAGCCCTGTCATTATGCTTTCTTGGCTTTCTCTAGCGCTTCTTCGATAGAACCAACCATGTAGAAGGCTTGCTCTGGAAGGTGATCGTACTCACCGTCTAGAATGCCTTTAAAGCCACTGATTGTGTCTTTTAGCGATACATATTTACCAGGTGCACCAGTAAATACTTCTGCTACGAAGAACGGCTGAGATAGGAAACGCTGAATCTTACGAGCACGTGATACCACTTGCTTGTCTTCTTCAGATAGTTCGTCCATACCTAGGATCGCGATGATGTCTTTCAGCTCTTTATAGCGCTGAAGAACAGTCTGTACGCCACGTGCTACGTCATAGTGCTCTTGACCAATTACTAGCGGGTCTAGCTGACGAGACGTTGAATCTAGTGGGTCTACCGCAGGATAGATACCAAGAGACGCGATATCACGAGAAAGTACTACCGTTGCATCCAAGTGAGCAAAGGTTGTCGCTGGAGATGGGTCAGTCAAGTCATCCGCAGGTACATATACCGCTTGGATTGAAGTGATTGAACCTGTCTTCGTTGACGTAATACGTTCCTGAAGTACACCCATCTCTTCTGCAAGAGTAGGCTGGTAACCTACCGCAGATGGCATACGACCTAGAAGTGCTGATACTTCAGTACCTGCTAGGGTATAACGATAGATGTTATCTACGAAGAATAGAACGTCACGGCCTTCGTCACGGAACTTCTCAGCCATTGTTAGACCGGTAAGTGCAACACGTAGACGGTTACCCGGTGGCTCGTTCATCTGACCGTATACAAGCGATACTTTATCAAGTACGTTTGATTCGTTCATTTCGTGATAGAAGTCGTTACCCTCACGCGTACGCTCACCAACACCAGCGAATACTGAGAAACCGCTGTGCTCGATTGCGATGTTACGGATAAGTTCCATCATGTTTACGGTTTTACCTACACCCGCACCACCGAATAGACCAACTTTACCACCCTTAGCGAATGGGCAAACCAAGTCGATTACTTTGATACCAGTTTCTAGTAGTTCTACCGAGCTAGACTGATCTTCGTAGCTAGGCGCTTCACGGTGAATAGACATACGCTCTTCTTCACCAATTGGACCTGCTTCGTCGATTGGGTTACCCAATACGTCCATGATACGACCAAGTGTCTTCGTACCAACTGGAACCATGATTGGGTTACCGGTATTTTCCACTGCAAGACCACGTTTTAGTCCGTCAGTAGTACCTAGTGCGATGCCACGAACAACACCACCACCTAATTGCTGTTGCACTTCCAGGGTTAGACCTGACAAGTCACCTTCGGTAACTCGTAGTGCGTCATAAACTCTTGGTACCGCATCTTGTGGAAATTCAATATCCACAACGGCGCCAATGATTTGGACGACCTTACCTTGACTCATAATTTGTCCTCGTTATCTCTTTTAAACCTTTGCCTACACCGCTGCGGCACCGCTCACAATCTCACTGATTTCTTGTGTGATTGCAGCCTGACGCGCTTTGTTATATACCAGTTGTAACTCATCAATGAGGTTACCGGCGTTGTCGGTTGCTGCCTTCATGGCAACCATTCGCGCAGCTTGTTCTGACGCCGCGTTTTCTACAACACCCTGATACACCTGAGACTCAATGTAACGAACCATTAGTGCTTCCAAAATTTCTTTTGGATCTGGCTCGTAGATGTAGTCCCAACGATGTTGATATTCTTCGTCTTCTGACTTTGGCAAAGGCAATAACTGATTGATCACAGGTTTCTGTGTCATGGTGTTAACGAAGTCATTGAATACCAAGAATACTCGGTCAATTTGTCCTTCGTCGTACGCTTTAAGCATAACGCGTACAACACCCACTACATCGCTCACAGACGGCTTGTCACCTAAACCAGATTCAGCAGCAAGCAACTTGCCACCAAAGCGGTTGAAGAAACTGCACGCCTTAGAACCTAATGCAGCGAAATCCACTTCTACACCCTGTTCACGCCATTTTTTGACGTCTTGAGTGACGAGCTTAAATTCATTGGTGTTCAAGCCACCACATAAGCCTCGGTCAGTGGAAATCACAATGTAACCGACGCGCTTGACTTCACGCTCTTCCAAATAAGGATGGCGATATTCAAGGTTACCGTTTGCAATGTGACCAATCACTTTAAGCATATTTTGTGCATATGGACGGCCAGAAGCCATGCGTTCCTGCGCCTTTTTCATTTTAGACGCAGCAACCATTTCCATCGCACTGGTAATCTTCTGAGTATTTTTGATACTCCCAATCTTACCTTTTATTTCTTTACCGCTGGCCATGACTATCTCTCCGATTACTCAACGAATTGCGCTGGTGGTTAAACACCAGCACCATTGATTACCAAGTTTGTGTCGCTTTAAAGTTTGTTAAAGCGTCGTTCAACTTAGAGGCAATCTCGTCGTTGTAGTTACCTGATTCGTTGATAGTCTTCATAAGGTCAGCGTGTTCGCTGTTCATGTAAGAGTGAAGAGCGGCTTCAAAATCTAGGATTTTGTTAAGCTCGATACCCTTAAGGAAACCTTTTTCTACCGCGAACAGAGATACACCCATATCAGCAATTGAAAGTGGTGCGTACTGCTTCTGCTTCATTAGCTCAGTTACGCGCTCACCGTGCTCAAGTTGCTCACGAGTTGCATCATCAAGGTCAGAAGCAAACTGCGAGAACGCCGCAAGTTCACGATACTGAGCTAGGGCTAGACGGATACCGCCACCCAACTTCTTGATGATTTTAGTCTGTGCAGCACCACCAACACGAGATACCGAGATACCAGCGTTAACCGCTGGACGGATACCTGCGTTAAACAAGTCAGTTTCTAGGAAGATCTGACCGTCGGTAATTGAGATTACGTTAGTTGGTACGAATGCAGATACGTCACCAGCTTGCGTTTCGATAATTGGAAGCGCAGTCAATGAACCTGTCTTACCTTTCACTTCGCCGTTTGTGTAACGCTCAACGTATTGTTCGTTTACACGTGCAGCACGTTCTAGTAGACGTGAGTGAAGGTAGAATACGTCACCTGGGTAAGCTTCACGGCCTGGTGGACGCTTAAGTAGTAGTGAGATTTGACGGTAAGCAACAGCTTGCTTAGACAAATCATCATATACGATTAGCGCGTCTTCACCGCGGTCACGGAAGAATTCACCCATAGTACAACCAGAGTAAGGCGCTAGGTATTGAAGCGCAGCAGACTCAGATGCAGATGCTGCAACCACGATAGTGTGGTCAAGTGCACCGTGCTCTTCTAGTTTACGTACTACGTTAGCGATAGTAGATGCTTTCTGACCAACCGCTACGTACACACACTTAATGCCTGTACCTTTTTGGTTGATGATAGCGTCAACAGCCATTGCTGTTTTACCACACTGACGGTCACCGATGATAAGCTCACGCTGACCACGACCTACTGGGATCATGGCGTCAACTGACTTATAACCAGTTTGTACTGGCTGGTCTACCGATTGACGCTCGATTACGCCAGGTGCAATTTTTTCAACTGGTTCGAAACCAGCTGCATCGATTGCGCCTTTACCATCGATAGGCTCACCTAGTGTGTTTACAACACGACCTAGTAGTGCGTTACCTACTGGTACTTCAAGAATACGACCAGTAGATTGTACTTTATCGCCTTCTTTAAGGTCCGCATAAGGACCCATAACAACTGCACCTACAGAGTCTCGCTCAAGGTTTAGTGCAATTGCGTAACGGCTTCCAGGAAGCTCGATCATTTCTCCTTGCATTACATCTGCAAGGCCATGAATGCGGATAATACCGTCAGTTACTGCGACGATAGTACCTTCATTACGTGCTTCACTGCTTACATTGAACTGTTCAATTCTTTTCTTGATCAGTTCAGCAATTTCAGTGGAATTAAGTTGCATGCTCTTATCCCCGTTATGCTTGCAACGCGTCTGCTAGACGGTTCAATTTCGACTTTACGGAACCATCAATAACTGTATCGCCGGCATTAATTACCATTCCAGCGATCAGGGCAGGGTCCACGTTACAATTAAGCTTCACTTTACGTGCCAAACGTTTTTCCAAAGATGCAACCAACTCATTTTGTTGCGCATCAGTCAGCGTAGATGCTGAGGTTACGTCCACTTCTATTTCTTTGTCGTAATCTGCTTTAAATGCATCAAACAAAGTAGAAATTTCAGGCAACGCGGCTAAACGTTTATTCTCAGCCAAAACCTTAACCAGGTTTTGGCCGTGTTCGTCGAGTTGCTCACCACAAACATTGTTAAAAATGTCGGCAAGCGTGTCAGCGGCAACCGCACCAGACAAAAGCTGGTGCATGTCATCGTTCGCTGCTACAGCGCCTGCAAAGGCGAGCATTTCTTGCCATTTTGCAACGGCGTCTTTCTCGACAGCAAAATCGAAAGCAGCTTTAGCATAAGGACGAGCAACGGTTGTCAATTCAGACATGGCTCATCTCCCTATTAAAGCTCAGCGACAAGTTTTTCAACAATGTCGTTTTGTGCGTTTGCATCGATTTCACGTTGTAAGATTTGCTGTGCGCCAGCTACTGCAAGTGCAGAAACCTGCTTGCGCAAATCTTCTTTGGCACGATTGCGTTCAGCTTCAATCTCGGCATAACCAGAAGCGATAATCTTTTCGCGTTCCGCATGGCCTTTTTGCGTTTCTTCGTCAACCAATTGGTTGGCACGCTTTTTAGCCTGCTCGATAATTTCAGCTGCTTGCGCTTTCGCATCTTTCAATTGCTCAGTAGCTTTCGCTTGAGCAAGCTCTAGGTCTTTCTCTGCACGCTCAGAAGCTTCAAGCCCATCGGCAATTTTCTTCTGACGTTCTTCAATCGCTGCCATTAGTGGAGGCCATACATATTTCATGCAGAACACCACGAACACAGCGAAGGCGATTAATTGACCAATAAAAGTGGCGTTAAAATTCACAATCGCCCCTCCTCTTAAAGTTCGCTAAAAAAGTGTTTAGTAGAATTAGGCACCAACAGCGAACAATAGGTATAGAGCGATACCAACACCGATCATCGCGATGGCGTCGATAAGACCCGCTACGATGAACATCTTAACTTGTAGTTGAGGTGCTAGTTCAGGTTGACGAGCAGCAGATTCAAGGAATTTACCACCTAGTAGACCGAAACCAATAGCGGTACCTAGGGCACCAAGACCAATCAGTAGTGCAACAGCGATGTATAACATTTACGTCTCCGATTTAAGTTAAATTTAAAGTTAATGTTTAAAAGTCAAACTCTGTAAAAACGGTGTCGATTAAAAATCAAAACCGACACCCGTTAATGCTTAGTGGTCTTCACACGCCAGGCTTAAGTACACGATGGTAAGCATCATGAAAATAAACGCTTGAAGCGGAAGTACCAGAATATGGAACACAGCCCACATGAAGTGCAGTGGAAGCTGGAAATAACCAATTGTAGCAATCAAAATGAAGATTAGCTCACTGGCATACAAGTTACCGAACAAACGCAGTGCTAGTGAAAGCGGACGCGCAAGCAAAGTAACGGTTTCAAGAATAAAGTTCACCGGAATAAAGATAGGGTGACCGAAAGGCTGCATAGTCAGTTCTTTTGCAAAACCGCCAATGCCTTTCATCTTGATTGAATAGAAAAGAATAAGAATAAACACGCCTGAAGCCAGTGCGAACGTTAAGTTAAGGTCAGTGGTTGGAACTGCCTTGTTGTAAACGTCGTGTGGATCCATGCCAAAAGCCGCTTGGCCGATAAGACCAGATACCCATGGAATAAGATCAACTGGCACCAAGTCCATAAGGTTCATTAGCAATACCCATACAAAGATAGTCAGTGCTAATGGCGCAATAAGTGCGCTCTTACCATGGAAAGTGCTTTTAACGTTGTCGTCAACAAACTCAACAACAAGCTCAACAAACGCCTGCATTTTGCCAGGTACGCCGGTTGTCGCTTTTGAAGCAACGCTTCTAAAGATAATTAGGAAAAGAAGACCAAGACCGATAGACCATGCCAGTGTATCAACATGCCATGCCCAAAAACCGGCGCCAGAACACGCTTTGTTAAAAGCAATTCCGTTGTCAGTTGAGCACATGGTGGCATTGGTCAAGTGGTGCTTGATGTATTCTGAGGTAGTGTATTCAGATGCCATTGTTTAACCCAAGTTGTAAAGTGTAAAAATTTGGTGACTGGTTCTTTTGTCTCAATCGGTCGAATACGTTGTTTTCGTTATCGCAACGCCTCGCGCTGTCTTTATTCTTTCGTACCGTAATGAAACATGGCTAGCCCGTGGCTAGCGGTTGTAATCACAAATGCCATGAAAATCTCTAATGGCGCGGCGTTTAAGCCTTTAAAAGCAATTACAAATAAAATGATTGTCAGTGCCAGCTTCAATTTTGAGCCTTGGCTAAAACTCCGTGCAACAAGGTCGTTTTTACTGGCACCTGCGTAACGAAACGCGAAAGCCATAAAAACACTGTTCGGCAAAATGCTGATTAAAGCGCCTGCCGCTGCCGACATGGCGGAATGACTTCCTCCTGCGGCGCCTGCGAAAGCGGTAACGACTAGGGCCGTGACAGCCTGAAAAAGTAGCCCTTTCTTGGCGAGGTCTAACCCGCGTTTTGCTAACTTGTTCGTCACTTTTACTCGCAGCTTGTTCACGTCTTACAAAAAGCGTCAGAAGTATACTGTTTTACCGACAATTTTCAACAGTACAACGCTTTTTGAAAGTTATTCTGAAAATTTTCTATTGCTATAACCGGAAAGGAGAGTGTCCGGCGTTTGCACCGAACAGCGTATCAATTGCGGGTAGGCAAAGGGGATTTCTCTAGTAATTTTATTTTAAGCTATTGAATTTTAGAGATAATTCCATCTAATTGTTCAAGGTCGCTAAAGCTAATTGTCAGCTTGCCTTTGCCTTTCGCATTGTGGTCAATACTCACAGGAGTGCCTAAATTTTCTGAAAGTCGTGTCATAAGGTTTTGCACATCGGGATCAACTTTCTTCTCAGGCTTAGGTTTAGCTGGCTCCAAAAGCTTTTTAACAAGCTTTTCTGTATCGCGCACGGTAAGACCTTTGCCCGATACTACTTGCGCAGTTTCCGACTGGGTATCACCTTCTAGCGCTAACAGCGCTCTAGCATGACCCATTTCAATATCGCCATGCTCGACTAACAGTTTCACGTCGTCGTTCAAATTATTCAGACGAAGTAAATTTGTCACTGTGGTGCGTGATTTGCCCACCGCTTCAGCAACTTCTTGATGGGTAAGCGCGAACTCATTCATTAAACGGTCGAGGGCTTGCGCCTCTTCCATGGCATTTAAATCTTCACGCTGGATATTTTCGATAAGCGCAATGGCCACTGCCGCTTCATCAGGCACGTTCTTAACCAAACAAGGCACTTCGTCTAGCTGTGCCAGTTGTGAAGCTCGCCAGCGACGTTCACCGGCAATGATTTCATAGCGGTGCTCGTCGACTTTTCTCACTACGATAGGCTGAATAATACCTTGCGCACGAATGGACGATGCCAATTCTTCTAATGCTTCAGGTGACATGTCTTTACGAGGCTGATACTTGCCCGGCACTAAGTATTCAATAGGGAGCTTGCTTAACTCACCGTTGGTTGAATTTACCTCGGCGGCATCTTGTTCTTTTTGAGCAGATGATTGGCTGGTTGCGAGTAGCGCATCTAAACCGCGGCCAAGGCCTCTTTTACGTGCTGACATAGTGTCCTCTATGGCATGTGCTGATAGTGTTCAGCTTATTGTCGTTTAACTTGCTTTTGCCTGTGCAGGCGTTGTTTTGTCCCTACGACGCAGTATTTCACCCGCCAGTGCCAAGTAGGCTTTAGCGCCTGTCGATGACTTATCATAGTACATCGCTGGCGTACCGAAGCTTGGTGCTTCAGCTAGACGAACATTGCGCGGAATAACCGTACGATAAACCTGTTCACCAAAATGGCGCTTCAGCTGTTCTGAAACGTCGTTAGCAAGGCGATTGCGCGGGTCGTACATAGTACGCAATACGCCTTCAATCTTCAATTCTGGATTCACTACGGATGCCAATTTTTGAATGGTATCCATAAGGGCAGTGAGGCCTTCTAGTGCGTAATATTCACACTGCATAGGCACCATTACCGAATCGGCAGCCGCCAGGGCGTTCACAGTTAACTGGTTTAGCGAAGGCGGGCAGTCGATAAAGACAAAATCGTAGTAATCCATAACGGGCTTCAGCGCGTTGCGAAGCCTTACTTCACGGGCAAACATTTCCATCAGCTTAATTTCTGCCGCGGTTACGTCACCGTTCGCCGCGATGAGGTCATACTTGCCGCTTGTCGCTTTAACGATAACATCGTTAATTGGCTTTTCTTCAATCAACAATTCAAATGCCGTAGATTCAACGTCGTATTTATCAACGCCGCTTCCCATGGTCGCATTACCTTGTGGATCGAGATCAATGAGCAACACCTTACGCTTGGTTGCTGCCATTGACGCTGCCACGTTAACTGCAGTGGTTGTCTTTCCAACACCACCTTTTTGATTCGCGATCGCGATTACCTTAGCCACGTTAGATCCTGTTCTCGTCTATTTCTATTTTTCGGCTATTTCTTTTTTAGCCAAACCAGATGTCGTTCGCCTACCAAATTTGGCACAGTGAGGTTTTCCGTTTTGCTCACATGGAAGTGATCACTCACTTCGTCTATCTCATCTTGTGGAAACTGACCTTTAAGCGCCAAAAATTGACCTTCTGAATCTACCAGATGCTGACACCAGTGCAACATATCTTTTAGCGAAGCGAAAGCTCGGCTTAGCACAATATCGTAAGGCGTATCGCCATTGTGCTCTTCAACGCGGCTTTGCACAGGAGTTACGTTAGTTAATCCAAGCGTGTGCACACATTGGGTCATAAACCGTACACGCTTGCCCAATGAGTCAAGCAATGTGAATGATTTATCTGGAAACGCGATTGCCAACGGCATACCTGGAAGGCCAGGGCCCGTTCCAACATCAATGATATTGTTACCATCAAGAAAGGGCACAATGGCCAGCGAATCTAGAATGTGTTTCACCATCATTTGCTTAGGATCGCGCACAGAAGTCAGGTTGTACGCCTTATTCCATTTGTCCATAAGCAGCACATAGTCAACTAACTGCTGCTGTTGCTTATCACTTAAATCTAGTGAAAGGGCATCGAGTCCAGACACCAAAATGGTGTGCAATTCTTGCTGTATCGTCATCGAAAAATCTGTCTGTTCGCGTTAATGTTTTTTGCTCTACACAGTCCATACCATAAACACCCGTGGCGAATCGTTATTCGCCGCTCATTTACAGCCGTTTCTTAATGCAGCTCTTCATGCTCGATACAAGTGCGCTTGAAGAAGCCACATAAATTAATCAAAGCCGCACAACGAATGTAAATTGGTGCAATGGGACAGTGTGAAAAGCGCCGAGTTTTTCTAGTTTTCGCATAGTTTAGGCAATTATGATTATCATAATACGCGAATAAATAGGAAAAACTAAGCGCTGCGAGTAATGTGTTGAGTTAAGCGCGTGTTTTACGCACTGATTTTCTCTTGCTTGCGCAACATGCCGTGTTTTTTAAGGTAAACCAGCAGTAAAGAGATGGCCGCCGGGGTAATGCCCGAAATACGCGATGCTTTACCGATTGTTTCCGGTCTGGCTTCGGTTAACTTGGCTACAACCTCGTTCGACAAGCCGGAAATCTTGCTGAAGTCCATATCAACCGGCAACAGGGTGTTTTCGTGTCGCTGCGTTTTCGCGATTTCATCCATTTGACGGGCAATGTAGCCAGCGTACTTAATTTGAATTTCCACTTGCTCTGCAGCAACCGGATCTTCAAGACCTGGGCCAACACTTTCAATTTCCATTAACTGACCGTAAGTCATTTCAGGTCGACGGATCAGTTCTTCAAGAGAATGTTCACGACTCACCGGATTTTTCAGCATGGTATTGAGTTCCGGCGTTGCCGCGTGATCAGGGTGGATCCACTGACCGCGTAGACGCTGCAGCTCACTTTCTACCGCTTCCATCTTGTCGTTAAATTTCGCCCAGCGCGCATCATCAACAAGACCAATCTCTCGGCCCATCGCGGTTAAACGGCTATCGGCATTGTCTTCACGAAGCAGTAGTCTGTATTCTGCACGGCTAGTGAACATGCGGTACGGCTCTTTCGTACCCATGGTGGCTAAGTCGTCGATAAGTACGCCCATGTATGCTTGGTCGCGGCGTAAAATCATCGGGTCTTTTTCTTGAACTTGTAGCGCTGCGTTTGCGCCTGCTACTAACCCTTGCGCACCCGCTTCTTCATAGCCAGTAGTACCGTTAATTTGGCCAGCAAAGAACAAACCTCGAATAAACTTCGTTTCCAGTGTTTGTTTCAGATCGCGTGGATCAAAGAAATCGTATTCAATTGCATAACCCGGACGAACAATGTGCGCATTTTCAAAACCTTTGATCGAGCGGACAAGGTTCATCTGTACGTCAAATGGCAAACTGGTTGAAATACCATTTGGATAAACTTCAATGCTGTTTAAACCTTCTGGCTCAACAAAAATTTGATGCGATGTCTTATCTGCAAAACGGGTGATCTTATCTTCGATACTTGGGCAATAGCGCGGTCCGATACCTTCGATAACCCCTGTAAACATGGGTGAGCGATCTAATCCCCCGCGAATGATATCGTGGGTTTTTTCGTTAGTGTGGGTGATATAGCACGGGATCTGTGTAGGGTGCATAGTTCTATCACCCATGAACGAAAATACCGGCGTAGGATTGTCACCAGGTTGAGGCTGCATTACAGAAAAATCTAACGAGCGAGCATCAAGTCTTGCTGGTGTCCCAGTTTTTAAACGGTCAACACGAAACGGAAGGGCACGTAGTCTATCTGCAAGTGCGATAGACGGTGGATCGCCGGCACGACCGCCGCGATAGTTTTCAAGGCCAATGTGAATGGTTCCGCCAAGGAAAGTACCCACTGTCAGTACCACTGACTTGGCTTTAAACTTCAAGCCCATTTGCGTAACAACACCGCATACCTGATCGTTTTCAACAATCAGATCGTCAACGCTCTGTTGGAACAGGGTTAGGTTTTCTTGATTTTCAACAATGTCGCGAATGGCGTTTTTGTAAAGCGTACGGTCAGCTTGCGCACGCGTTGCACGAACAGCTGGGCCTTTAGAAGAATTCAATGTTCTAAACTGAATACCGCCTTTGTCGATAGCCAGTGCCATTGCACCGCCTAACGCATCGATCTCTTTTACAAGATGACCTTTACCGATCCCACCAATTGCAGGGTTACACGACATCTGGCCTATCGTCTCAATATTGTGAGTGAGCAACAGCGTATTTGCACCCATGCGAGCAGCTGCAAGTGCCGCTTCTGTACCTGCATGTCCACCACCTACAACGATGACATCAAATGCTTCAGCATAAAACATGGTTAAACCTCACTATTAACTTACGATAAGCCGATTAAAAACTAATTTTTCTCACGCAGAGACTGCTGAAAAAAGGGCGCGTATTTTATCTGACTTATTGGATAAAGAAAATGATTAAATTTTCCTCAAAACCTGTTTTTGAAAAGGTGTGATCGAATTATAAGATCTTAAGATCTCTTTTAGATCTGTTTATTTTTACTTTTATTAGGATCATCAAGATCTGTGGGTAACCGATCAAAGCACATAAAGATCATCAAGTTACGCGATCAATAACATTGGGAAACCCCGATCCATAACCCTATCTCAAACTTGTGTATAAATGGCCTTTTTATCCACACCCCGAATCGTTTGAAAAGTTATTCTTTTTTCGATCAAAGCTTATGCACAGTGGTTTGTAGGATCCTATCCACAGGGGTGATCAAGATGTGATCCAACTGGGGATAAAATGTTTGCTATTTATGTATCGCGATCAAAAGATCGTGTATTTACGTGCGTTATAGCGTGATCTCATTGTGGAGGAGATCTTTTCCAAAAGCTGTGATTAGATCGCCCGATCGCATTTATCAACACCTTCAAAAAAACTGCACGTTTTTATGAACGACAAGATTATTTTTTCAAAACAGCCCATTTTTCAGGAGAAAAACATAGGAGCTGACCAAAATTCAGTCACTTTTATAAGGTAGAAGTGGGTCTGAAAGAATGGTTATTTGTTTAACTGAAGGAGATCGTTGAGTGTATCTATGAATTAAAACCGTATTGTTTTGGTAAAAGCGTGATCAATAGGCTAAGTGATTCGCTATTACCTGGCACAACAGGAACATGCAATAAGGTTTAATGAAGGAAAAGACCTAGCAGAGTAAGGGCTAGGTTTCGAGAGAGGGGAAACCAGGTGCTATTAGCGCACCTGGTTGGGTTGATAGCGTGGCTGTGAAACAGAGCCTTGCATGTCTTCTTGTTCAATGGTTAAGCCTTCACGGCGGCTTGGACCTTGGAACCTAACTTTGTAAGTGTCGTACTCTTTAATCGACTCAAAACAATAGGGGCCAAGGGCATTTTCAAGTTCGGCTAAATTGTGATTGGTGATCAAAATACAGTTTTTCTTGTTTACCAAGCGTTGTCTTAGCAGATTACCAAACCAACTCTGCGCATTTTTCTTTAACACGCTTTCGTTTACACACACCTCATCAAGAATAAGCAGATCAACGTCTAGCAGTTCCTGATTGATCTCCCTGAAGCGCTGCCCCGCGTTGTCCGAAGCCCCAAAATCAAACGAGAAATTGCGCATTTCAAGCAGTGTAGACAGTTGACGATAAAGCACTGAAATTTCGTACTGCTCTATAAGTTGATGGGCAATGGCACCGGCAATATGTGATTTACCACGACCGTAATCGCCGTAAAACAGCATCATATGCGAGCCGCTTTGACGCCATGCAGGGTCGTCATGGGCAGCAATAAAAGACTGAGCTATCGATACGGCTTCAATCACATCGTCACTGTCTTCAACTAAGTTGGCGAAGGTCCATTTAGGATTCAGATCAGAACGGCCATGAATAGCCTCTACACGCGCTTTTTTACTACGCTGCTGTAGTTGTGATACTTCTTCGTTCGCTTTCGCCTCGTACTGCTTACGCAGCGTTTTATAGTCGATGTATTCACGATTGGGATCGACGTCTTTGTTGAGCGCTCTCGCTAAATTAGCAATTTTGTCGGTTATACGATCCATAACGAATTAACTCTTCTTAGTTGCGGCATACTTTTCCACCAGCTTTCTAGCATTATCATCTGCTTCTATGCCGGCTGCAACTTTCACTTGTTGCGTTCCCACCACCTTTGTTGGGGCGTAGCCTGAAGCGAGACGCTTGCGCTTGATATTGTTGGCAAACTTTTGTGTCCATTGGAATTCGCTAAACACTGAACTTGGTCTTCCTAACCAATAGGCAATGAATTCACCCACCTCGTTGTCATCAAATGTTTTATCGATAATACCCAGTAGCGAGGCCATTTCTTCAAACAACGCCTTGTTGGGCGTCCAGTTAGGGGTCATGGCGCTATGACGGGCATGTAGTTGGTCGAAGTCTGACTGCGGCTCGCTTAGAAGCGGAAGAAGTAGGGTTTTCCCGTTGATTGTATGCTCAAGATCAAGTTCAAGGGGCAGGGCAACCAAACCCACTTGTTCAAGCTGCTTCACCAAGCTATTGATTTGACGACCGCGTTGGTAAGGCTCGTCTTTGCTGTCGCCGTTTAGCAAATTCAATAATTGCTTATAATCAATAGGTGCCGACGATGTCGTTGCCGAATTTGCACCTGTTCGAAGCCCAAGTAAATACAGTACCCGGCAATCGTTAGAAAGGGGAGATTGCAACGCCGCTAGTTCAGCTTGGGTAAGGTTGCTGTTCATCGCATTGGTTCCACGTAAAAACGCTTGTTAAGCATTGGCCAGCTTTTCGTCAAACCATTCTACGGCGGCATCTTCAGGGATAGGGTGTTCTAGCACATCGATGTATAGCGCGTCGGTAATTAACGTGCCACCTGCGTTTTTAATATGCTTTTCCATTTCTTTTGCGCCGAAACAAAAGGTGTCGTAACTGGTGTCACCTAGCCCAATAACGTAGGCATTTACTGCGCTTAAATCCGCGCCCTCTAGCTGTTTTGCGAACGGCTGGATGTTGTCAGGTAATTCGCCAGCACCGTGGGTTGATGTACACACGATCCACGTTGATTCTGTTTTAATCTCATCTAAATTTGGTTCTGCGTGAATAGTGTGGGTGTGCCCGCTCGCATCAAGTTTTTCCGCAATGGCATCAGCCACATATTCTGCGGCACCTAACATGGTGCCGACGATGATTTCAAAATGCTTGCTCATTATTGGGTTGCTTCTCTATTTACGATTGTCGTCTTAACGTAAGTGCGGCTTATCCCGTAGGTTATTCACCTTCTTACTTTTATGGTCACGCTATTTGCCGATACAGAACGATGAAAAAATCTTACCAAGTAGGTCGTCTGACGTGAATTCACCGGTTATCTCACATAGTGCCTGGTGAGCCAAGCGCAATTCTTCAGCAAGCAACTCACCCGCCATAGCATCATGCAGTTGTTGTTCGCCAGTGCTTACATAACTGTAGGCTTGGTCGAGTGCATCTATGTGTCGTCTGCGCGCAATAAATTGACCTTCAGTTGTAGTATCGAAGCCCATGGTTTTGGCCAGATGTGCTTTTAGCGTGTCGACGCCGCTACCTTCTTTGGCTGATAGATTGATAACTGAGATATCACCTTGCTCGGTGGCAACTGTGCTTTGTCCAATATCTAAGGTACTAAGGTCGGCCTTGTTGCGAACTACGGTAACGGGGATGCCTTGTGGCAATCGGGCCATAAATTCTGGCCATATTTCATAAGGGTCGATAACAGCAGTTGCGGTAGAGTCTACAACGAATAATACGTGGTCAGCTTCATTGATAGCTTGCCACGCGCGCTCAATACCAATTTGTTCCACTTTATCTGGGCTTTCTCGAAGTCCTGCTGTGTCGATAATGTGCACCGGCATACCATCAATGTGAATATGCTCTTTAAGCACGTCTCGCGTGGTACCGGCTATATCGGTAACAATGGCGCTATCTCGTCCTGCCAGGGCGTTTAATAAGCTCGATTTACCGGCGTTAGGTCGCCCCGCAATCACCACCTGCATACCTTCGCGCAACAAGGTGCCTTGTTTAGCCTGTTCGCGCACTTTGGTTAAGCTTTGCATAATTGCGCTTAAGTCACCTGATACTTTCCCATCAGATAAGAAATCAATTTCTTCTTCAGGAAAATCGATGGCCGCCTCTACGTACATACGAAGATGCACGATTTGGTCAGATAGCGTTTGAATTTGTGTAGAAAACTCACCCTGTAGCGAGCGCAGCGCACTTTTTGCTGCCTGTTTAGAACTTGCATCAATCAAGTCGGCAATCGCCTCTGCTTGCGCAAGGTCTAATTTATCATTTAAAAAGGCTTGTTCACTGAATTCACCTGGATTGGCAAGCCGGGCATCGCCCGTTGCAAGCACGGCATCAATCAGCATGTCCATGACAACTTGACCGCCATGGCCCTGCAGTTCAAGTACATCTTCACCGGTAAATGAGTTAGGCCCTTTAAAAAACAGTGCTATGCCCTGGTCTATTACGCTGTTGTTAGCATCAACAAACGGCGTATAGGTCGCAAGACGTGGTGTTAGTGCGCTTGGTACTAACGCCTCAGCGATGGCTTTAGCCTTAGGACCTGAAACACGTACTATACCTACGCCGCCACGACCGGGCGCTGTCGCTTGTGCGGTAATAGTGTCGGTAGAAAGGGTGAGTGATTCCATAATTAGTCGCGGAAGTTTTTAAATTGGAAAGGTTGGCCTAAGTTCGACTCTTTAACCAGTGAAATCACTTGCTGCAAATCATCACGCTTTTTACCTGTTACGCGAAGTTCTTCGCCTTGAATAGCCGTTTGCACTTTGATTTTGGCGTCTTTCACCAGCTTCACAATCTTCTTCGCCATCGGCTGCTCAATACCTTCTTTAAAGGTAATGGTCTGACGGTAAGTTCTACCGTGTGCATCGTAGGGTTTAACATCCATAGATGAAGTGTCTACGTTACGTTTAGACATCGCCGTTCTAAACATGCTTTCCATTTGCTGAAGTTGGAATTCAGCTTCAGCTTTCATGACCACGGTTTTATCTTTGTACTCAAAGCTCGCGTCAATACCGCGAAAGTCGAAACGCGTTGATAGCTCACGGCTTGCGTTTTCAGTGGCGTTGCGTACTTCTTCCATGTTGATTTCAGAAACAATATCAAATGATGGCACAGGTTATTCCTCTTAAGACAAAACAGCCCGCATAGGCGGGCTGTATAATTCATTGATCAGCGTGTTATTTACTGCTGATGCCCCGCTTCTCCATTGAAGCATAAATCATTTTGGCTTGAACCAAGGTAATCACGTTACTGACTAGCCAGTATAGTACCAGACCTGCAGGGAACCACAGGAAGAATACACTCATTGCTACCGGCATCCATTGCATGATTTTCTGCTGCATTGGATCAGTAATGGTGGTTGGCTGAAGTTTTTGCAATAGGTACATACTTGCGCCAGTTAGAATTGGCAGCACAAAGTATGGGTCTTTTGTAGAAAGGTCAGTGATCCAAAGCACAAAGTCTGCATGGCGTAGTTCAACACTTTCCATCAGTACCCAGTAAAGCGCAAGGAAGATAGGCATTTGCAGAAGAAGAGGTAAGCAACCGCCCATTGGGTTTACTTTCTCTTTGCGGTAAAGCTCCATCATAGCTTGAGACATTTTTTGTCTGTCGTCGCCAAAACGGTCTTTTAGCTGCTGCATCTTAGGTGCTAAGTTGCGCATACGTGCCATTGACTCGTATTGCTTCTTAGTTAGCCAGTACATCGCGCCTTTCACTACAATAGTGATAAGGATAATTGCCACACCCCAGTTATTAACTAGGCTATGAAGGAATGTAAGAAGGGCGAACAGCGGCTGTGAAATCCAGAAAAGAATACCGTAATCAACGGTTAGGTCTAATCCGCGCGCAATTTTCGCTAGGCTTTCTTGATCTTTAGGACCCATGTAAAGGGTAGACGCAAGGGTTTTGGTTTCACCAGGCGCTACGCTCTCAGACGGAGACAATACACCAATTACCGCATACTGATTTTTCAGGTTACGAGAATAAAGCGTGTTAGTTTGCTCTTGTGAAGGTACCCATGCTGATACAAAGTAATGTTCAAGCATGCCAACCCAACCCGCTTTCGTGGTTTCGCGTAGGTTGTCATCTTCAATCTCGTCGAACGAGTACTTCTGGTAGCGGTCATCTTCCGTTGAAAATGCAGCACCACGGTACGTTGGCATAAACATGTTACCGTCGTCTTCAAACTCCATCACTTGTTTAAGCTGTGCATACGGCTGAACCGTTGCTGCGCTGCCAGTACCATTTTCAACGCTATAGCTCACGTTTACGTCGTACTGACCTTTAGTGAAAGTGAAGGTTTTGGTAACTGACAAGCCTTGGTTGTTTTTCCATGTAAGAGGAATAACAAGGGTGTCGCCAGTCATTTCATAATAGTCACTTTGTGCATTATACACAGGGCGGCCACTGCTGCTTGCATCAGGCCCTTGAGCACCTATTAGGCCACTTTGCGCTACATAAAGACCGTTGCCAGAGCGAAGTAGGCTGTAAGGAATATCCGAACCTTGCTCTACCGGAAACTTAAGTAAGTCTGCTGATACTACATCGCCGCCTAGCAAATCGATGCGTAAATCAAGCGTATCGGTTTTTACTTCAATAATGCGGTTTGAGCTTTGCGCCGCTGCGATAGGTTGTGCAGCAGGAACGCTATCACTACTAGGTACATCTTCGCTGCCATTTTCATTAAATGACGGTACGCCTTGTGATGTCTCTTGCGTTTGTTGTTGCTCAACAGGCACAACTGGCTGTGGCCCATAATCTTTTTGCCATGATTGCCAAAGCAAAAAGCTAACTAGCGCAAGGCCAATTATCAGAAAACTACGTTGCGATTCCATAGAGGTCTCTTTATTTTGAGTGTTTATCTTGTTGTTTTTCCGGCACTGGATCATATCCGCCGGCATGCAAAGGGTGGCATTTTAATATGCGTTTAATAGATAACCAACCGCCTTTTACTAATCCGTGCGTTTTTAATGCGTCTATAGCATACCAAGAACAAGAAGGATGGAAACGACATCGTTGCCCTAACATAGGGGAAATGAACCATTGATAAAATTTTATCAATGCCAAAGGCACTGCAATTAAGAGTTGCCGCAACGCTTGTTTAATTTTTTCCATAGCTTGTCCAATGTAGCGAAAACTTCTTGGTTGCTAAGGTTGTCAGCGCCAGACTTGCCAATAACGATAATATCGACATTGGGTAAGTTGTGCTGTTTATGCCTAAAACTTTCTCTGACTAATCGCTTCAAACGATTTCTATCGTGAGCTTTACGGATACGTTTTTTCGCGAGCGTAATGCCTAAACGAGGAGTTGAAAGTGTATTTTTTCTGGCTAGAACAGTAAAAGAGGGAGATACAGCTGGGGTTGCGTTATCAAACACATAGGTAAAGTGGGTGGGAGTTAACAGACGTAACTCCCTAGAAAAATTATTCTCGCCCACTTTGGCGTCTTTCAATTAAGCTGAAAGACGAGCGCGGCCTTTTGCACGGCGAGCTGCTAGTACTTTACGACCATTTTTAGTCGCCATACGAGCACGAAAACCGTGAGAACGCTTGCGCTTTAGATTGCTCGGTTGAAATGTTCTTTTCATGACCAAAGTCTCACTTATATTTAGTTAAACATAGGCGTTTTTGGTAACACATTATGCTGTTGCCAGAACAATGTGGTGTTTTCACCAGAAAAGCCCATCGAAAAAGGACGCTGAATTCTAGAGATCTCGGGGCGTGCTGTCAATGCATATTCTCGCTTTTCGGATGAATAAGTGAACAATTTTTGCATTTTCTAATCGATAGCTTAATCGATAACGCAGTTTTCGTACAAATCGTCTGTGAATAACGCGTAAAATTTGGTTAGGTTATCCACAGTGCGTTGTGAAAAACACAGAGATAGATATAAAAAGCAAGGTGATCTAACGGTTTTTTAGCACAAATTTAGAATGAATTTTTCTCGTTATAGTTTGATTTGATCTAAAAGAAAAAAGCTTGCTAATCAGTTGCTTGTTGTTTTGATCGAAAAGATCGATCGGGATCGCCATTTACATTGTGTTGATAAAGTAAGATAATCCACAGCGATTAAAACGATAACTTAATTTCTCGCTGCTACCCAACACTTCCAACGCTATTTTCTTCTAATGGCGCTTTTTAGTGCCTGCTTTCTTTATGCTTGGCTTTTCAGGAGTTGGTTTTTCTAGCGAGTTACGGGAGCTAACTACGTACCATGTCCTTGTGGAACCAATGCCTTGAAAGATTGCGTCAAGAATTACCAACGCAGCAGTTTAGTATGTGGATACGACCGCTTGTTTGTGAAGAACAACAAGGCGTGGTTGCACTCTATGCTCCCAATCGTTTTGTACTTGATTGGGTAAGAGACAAGTACCTGAATAATATTACCGCACTACTAAAAGAGTTTGCCGGAAGTGACGCACCACAATTGCGTTTAGAAGTGATGAATCGTCACAGCGTAAGCCGAAGTCAGCCTGTAAGTACCAGCGGATCTTCACCTGCTCCAAATACGCCTAATAATCAACCAAGTAAGCCTAGTGCACCTGCGGGCGGTCAAGGGTATCAGAACTATAATACTAGTAATCAGCCTGTTCACAGCGGCAGTAATGGGCAGCACACATCGTCTTATTCACCAATGTCGAATAGCGGTATGCCATCATCGGCAAGCCAAGCGGGTGATCAAGGACAAAACAATGCGTTTTCAAAATCACCTTCATACACACAGGGTATGGATCTAAATGATCGCGGTGCGCAAAACCACGACCGTAATGGATATAATGCATACGCAGATCAAGCGCCAAGATCGTCTACACCGCCGAAAGTGATCCCGATCCCTGAGGCGATGAAGCATAAAAGTAATATTAATCCGACCTATCAATTCGACAACTTTGTCGAAGGTAAATCTAACCAGCTAGCACGTGCGGCTGCAACTCAAGTTGCAAATAACCCAGGCGGTTCTTACAACCCACTGTTTATTTACGGTGGTACGGGCTTAGGTAAAACTCACTTATTACATGCAGTGGGTAATGGCATCGTAGCTAATAACGGTGACGCTAAAATTGTGTATATGCATTCAGAGCGTTTCGTGCAGGATATGGTTAAGGCACTACAAAATAACGCGATAGAGGACTTTAAGCGCTTCTATCGCAGCGTTGATGCGTTACTTATCGATGATATTCAATTCTTTGCTAATAAAGAGCGTTCACAAGAAGAGTTCTTCCACACGTTCAATGCGCTTCTTGAAGGTAACCAACAAATCATCCTTACTTCTGATAGATATCCTAAAGAGATTGATGGGGTAGAGGATCGATTGAAATCGCGCTTCGGTTGGGGTTTAACTATTGCTATAGAGCCACCAGAGCTCGAAACCCGAGTGGCTATTTTGATGCGCAAAGCGGCAGAGAACCGGATTCACTTACCTAATGAAGTGGCGTTCTTTATAGCTAAGCGATTGCGTTCAAACGTACGTGAGCTCGAGGGTGCACTTAACCGTGTTATTGCTAACGCAAACTTTACCGGTCGCCCTATCACTATTGATTTCGTTCGCGAAGCGCTTCGAGACCTTTTGGCGCTTCAAGAAAAATTGGTAACCGTTGATAATATTCAGAAAACCGTCGCAGATTATTATAAGATAAAAGTAGCTGATATTTTGTCTAAACGACGTAGTCGTAGTGTGGCGCGTCCTCGCCAAGTCGCGATGGCGCTGGCCAAAGAACTTACCAACCACAGTTTACCTGAACTAGGAAACGCGTTTGGTGGACGAGACCACACTACGGTTTTACACGCTTGTAGAAAAATAGAGCAGCTAAGAGAAGAAAGTCATGATATAAAAGAGGACTATAAGAACCTCATTAGGACTTTGTCTTCCTAACACCACGACCTTAGAGGCGAGATAGCACTGCGATGAAATTTACTATAAGCCGCGAACAATTTTTACAACCCCTACAGTTGGTATCTGGTGCTGTAGAGCGTAGACACACACTGCCAATTCTTTCCAATGTTCTCATCAAAGTAAGTGAGGACGCACTTTGGCTTACTGGTACAGATTTAGAGGTAGAACTAATTTCTAGTGTGAAATTAGAAGGTGAATTCACGGAAGGTGAAATTACTGTTCCTGCTAAAAAGCTGTTTGATATTATTCGCGGTATTTCTGAAGGAACAGATATTCATTTCTCGTTAGACGGCAGCAAAGCACTTATTCGTGCCGGTCGAGGTCGTTATACGCTTTCTACTTTATCTGCCAACGACTACCCAAATCTAGAAGACTGGGAAGGCGAAGTTGAGTTTGAATTATCGTGCAGTGATCTAAAACGTCTTATCGATGCAACGAGCTTCTCAATGGCTCAACAAGACGTACGTTATTACTTAAATGGTATGTCCCTTGAAACGGAAGAGAATATCATTCGTACCGTTGCAACAGACGGTCACCGCCTTGCACTTTGTCGCCTAAACTATGAGACCGCTTTGCCATCTCGTCAGGTAATTATTCCACGTAAAGGCGTGTTAGAAATTTCTCGTCTTATTAGCGAAGATGACAAATCTCTTAAGGTGCAAATAGGCGCAAACCATCTTCGAATTTTCTCAAACGATTTCATTTTCACTTCGAAATTAGTTGATGGCAGATTTCCTGATTATCGCCGTGTTTTACCTCAAAATGGCGACAAGGAAATTATTGCGAGTAAAGCTGTATTAAAAGAAGCTTTTTCACGTGCGGCCATTCTATCTAACGAAAAGTTTAGAGGCGTACGATTAAACTTGTCTTCTGGTGAGCTTAAGATAACGGCTAATAACCCAGAGCAAGAAGAAGCGGAAGAAATCGTTGATGTTCAATATCAAGGTGACGATTTAGAAATTGGCTTTAACGTTGCCTATCTAATTGACGTATTGAATGCGCTTGGATCTGATGGCGTTAAAGTGAGCCTATCAGACTCAAACGCAAGTGCGCTAATCGAAGATGATGCTGATGACGCCGCGTTATACGTTATTATGCCAATGCGACTGTAGTCACTACTACATTAAGTGTTTGCAGCGTTTCGCATATTCCACGTTATTTTGTCATTTAAATTATCAATTCAAGAAGCGATGAGTGTTGATACTCCTCGCTTCTTTTCTTTCATCAGTGTGACCTCATGAAACTGGACCGCGTCCAGATTACACAGTTTCGTAATCTTAGTTCCGTATCACTTTCTCCTTCACCAGCGTTGACTATCATTAAAGGCGTGAATGGGAGTGGGAAATCCTCGTTAATCGAAGCACTTTATTACCTAGGCTTTGGACGTTCTTTTAGAACAAATAAACACAGTTCGGTTATTCAAAATGAGAAGGACAGCTTCAGTGTTTTCGCGTCATGCAAAACTGAAGAAGGGGATGAATTAAAGCTAGGTTTTCAACGAAGTAGAAATGAGACATTCACTTGTAGTATTAACGGTGAACATTCAAATAAATTATCAGATTTAGTTAGCTTGGTACCACTTCAACTTTTTACTCCGCAGAGTACTGACCTTATAATTGGTTCGCCTTCCGAGCGTCGACGTTTTTGTGATTGGGGATTGTTTCACGTGGAACATCAGTTTCAATCACTTGCTAATCAGTATGGTAAATTTTTAAAACATAGAAATGCCTTACTGAAACAGCAGGCAAATTTAAGCGCACCACAAAATCAATATTGGGAGTCTCAGTTCTCAGAACTAGGTGAATCTCTATCGGCTACGCGTCAGGAATATGTGGATACCCTTACGCCTATTTTTAAGCAATATGCGCAAGAATTTCTTCCTAACTTCGATGTGGAATTAAGTTACTATAAAGGGTGGGAAAAAGATGTCGGTTTATCAGAAAGCCTAGTTAAAAAACGTGAGTATGATGGTAAAATAGGACATACCTCTTCTGGGCCCCATAAAGCCGATTTAAGGCTTAAAGTGAATGGAGTAAACGCCCAGGAGCTTTTATCGAGAGGACAGCTTAGAATGGCTGTGGCAGCGCTTCAAATGTCACAGACTAAGCTATTTAATAAGGCAACGCAGCGTAAAAGTATCTTTTTACTTGATGATGTAGGTGCCGAACTAGATGCCGATAAAAGAGAACAATTTATTGATGGGTTGCTCAAAATGGATACGCAGGTTTTCGTTACTGCAATAGAATCCACGCAACTCGCTTTTATACAAAAATACAACGAAAAGAAAATGTTTCACGTGGAACATGGAAGCGTGAAAGAGGAGTAAAAGCTAGTATGTCAGCAGAGAACAACTACGACTCGTCCAGTATTAAAGTACTTAAAGGATTAGATGCCGTAAGAAAGCGTCCTGGTATGTATATCGGTGATACTGATGATGGTACCGGATTACACCACATGGTTTTCGAGGTGGTCGATAACTCTATCGATGAAGCACTTGCTGGACATTGTTCTGAGATTACTGTGCTCATTCACAGCGATGGCTCAGTATCTGTGTCTGACGATGGACGTGGTATACCAACTGAATTGCACCCAGAAGAGGGTGTGTCTGCAGCTGAAGTTATTATGACGGTTCTTCACGCCGGCGGTAAGTTCGACGATAACTCTTATAAAGTGTCGGGCGGTTTGCACGGTGTAGGTGTATCAGTAGTAAACGCACTTTCAAGCCGACTGAAGCTTCGTATTCGTCGCGGCGGTAAAGCGCATGAACAAGAATATCATCATGGTGTTCCACAGGCGCCACTAGCCGTAACAGGCGATACTGACAAAACGGGAACTATGATCCGTTTCTGGCCAAGTTCAGACACCTTCACAGATACGCTTTACCACTACGATATTCTTGCTAAACGTCTTCGTGAACTATCATTTTTGAACTCTGGTGTGTCTATTCGCTTGAAAGACGAACGCGATGGAAAAGAAGACCACTTCATGTACGAAGGTGGTATCAAAGCTTTCGTTGAGTACCTAAATGAAAAGAAAACACCTGTTCACCAGAAAGTGTTTCATTTCAGCAGTGAACAAGAAGACGGTATTGCAGTAGAAGTCGCGATGCAATGGAACGATAGTTTCCAAGAGAACGTGTTCTGTTTCACCAACAACATTCCTCAGCGCGACGGCGGTACTCACTTGGCGGGCTTCCGTGGAGCCTTAACGCGTACATTGAATAACTACATGGAAAAGGAAGGCCTGAACAAAAAGGCAAAAACGAATGCCAGTGGTGACGATGCGCGTGAAGGTCTTACCGCAGTTATTTCCGTTAAAGTACCAGATCCGAAATTCAGCTCACAGACAAAAGATAAGCTTGTATCTTCTGAAGTTCGTCCAGCAGTTGAGTCGGCAATGAACGAAAAGCTAGCAGAGTTTTTATTAGAAAACCCTGCAGAAAGTAAAATCATTGCGGGTAAAATTATTGATGCTGCTCGTGCTCGTGAAGCTGCACGAAAGGCCCGTGAAATGACACGCCGTAAAGGTGCGCTAGATTTGGCTGGCCTACCAGGTAAGCTAGCTGACTGTCAGGAAAAAGATCCTGCACTTAGTGAACTATACATAGTGGAGGGTGACTCTGCGGGCGGTTCAGCTAAGCAGGGTCGTAACCGTAAAAACCAAGCTATTCTGCCGCTTAAAGGTAAAATCCTAAACGTTGAGAAAGCGCGTTTTGATAAGATGCTTTCTTCTCAGGAAGTTGCGACGCTTATCACGGCACTAGGTTGTGGTATCGGTCGTGACGAGTATGACCCTGAAAAATTACGCTATCACAGCATCATTATCATGACCGATGCTGACGTAGATGGTTCTCACATTCGTACGCTTCTACTCACATTTTTCTATCGTCAAATGCCTGAAATCATTGAGCGTGGATATGTATATATTGCACAGCCACCGCTATACAAAGTGAAGAAGGGTAAACAAGAGCAGTATCTTAAAGATGACGATGCGCTAACTAACTACCTAACATCAATCGCAATTGACGGTGCGTCTTTGCACACCAGCGATGAAGACCCAGGTATTAGTGGTGTAGGCCTTGAAAACCTTGTTAAGCAGTACCAATCGGTAGAGAAGATGATTGCACGTATGAAACGTCTTATGCCTGCATCTATCCTCTACAGAATGCTTTACACGCCTACGCTAAACCTTGAAGACCTTAAAGATCAATCTGCACTAGAGCATGTGGCGAAACACTTCGTAGAGCAGCTTACAGAGCGCGAAAACGATGGTGCTACATACCGTTATGAAATTCGCACTGATGCTGAGCTTAGCGAGTACTACATTACAATCATTATGCGTATGCACGGTATCGATTATGAGTACGTTATCGATCATGAGTTTATCGAGTCGTCTGAATACCAGCGTCTTAAAGAGCTTAACCTTGCCATTAACGACATGATGGGCAAAGACGCCTATATTCAGCGTGGCGAGCGTAGACAGCCAGTTGAGTCTTTCAAAGAAGCACTAGAGTGGCTAATGAACGAAGCGAAACGCGGCCAATACATTCAGCGCTATAAAGGGCTAGGTGAGATGAACCCTGAGCAACTATGGGAAACCACCATGGACCCAGAAAGCCGCCGTATGCTTCAAGTTACCATTGAGGATGCTATTGGCTGTGATCAGCTGTTCACCACACTGATGGGTGATCAAGTTGAGCCTCGTCGAGAGTTTATCGAAGCTAATGCACTTAAAGTGGAAAACTTAGACGTGTAGCGTTTTTAGCTATTTGAAAAAAGCGACCAATGGGTCGTTTTTTTTTTGCTTACGCTAAGGCGAATTATTCGTATAGACAGAGAGGGGATTACTGAGAACAAACGTGGTTGAAGAGTTTATTCAACGATAAAAGCTAAGTGATGCCGTAAATTTACGGCATCAGATTTAAACTTTTGAAACAACCAAGGCGACTTCCCCCGCACTTGCTGCTGTTGCAGTAAAGCGATAGGTGCCTGTTGAGGAGGGTGTGAATTGCAAGTTCTCTGAGCCCTGCTCACAGACTAAATAAACAGTTGACCCTAACATTACAGGCTGACCTTTATATTTACCGCCACAGCTCTGTGAGGGCGTCCATTTTGCGTCAGATAACCTAAAGTCATAGGGTTGTCCGTCAGCAATGAGTTCAACATCAACTGTCCAGCCTGAATTTGAACGTTTGAACTTGTAACTTGGGTCAGCCTCCCACCAGTTAAATACACCTCTAAGAAACATGTTTTCGAATTGAATGCGAGGCACGTCCGGTGTTATTTCTGGAATTTTAAAGCTTCCACTGCTTGAGCATGCTGAAAGTGCTATGCACATAGAAGCAATAGTTAGTAACTTTTTCACAGCGTCTCCATTTATAAAAAAGCCCAACGTTAAGGCTGGGCTCTTTGTTTTTCGCGGCATAAAACCGCGTTAACTCTTACTAGCCTACGACTTCGCGAGAATAGATATATCTGCGGTAGTAAGGAAAAGTTGCCTTAAAAGCGACAGTAAAGCAAGTCGGTTATTCTTAACCGCTTCATCATCAGCCATAACCATTACGTTATCGAAGAAGTTATCGATTACATTACGTAAGGTTGCTAGCGCAGTAAGGATACGCGTGTAGTCCTGTGAAGGAACAGCAATATCAACTTCTTTCTGTGCGGCTTTCAGCTCAACGTAAAGCGCTTTTTCAGCTTCTTCGGCTAACAGTGACTCATCAATATTCACTGTGTCTGTTACTTCAACGTTCTGCTTAGCAAGGATGTTTGCAACACGCTTGTTAGCGGCAGCTAGCGCTTCGGCTTCTTCCAATGCTCTGAACTTATCTACCGCATGAACTCGGGCTAAGTAGTCAGCTGGCTTAGTAGGGCGACGAGCAGCAACGGCCTGAATAACGTCAATGGCAATAGCTTGATCTTGTAGGAGCGCAGTAAATCGACCCAATACAAAATCAACAACCTGAGATTGTGTTTCAGCATTCGTTAACTTATCGCCATACACATCGATAGCTTTGCTTACTAGCGTTTCAAGATCTAGCGGCAGTGACAGCTCAGTGACAATACGTAGTACACCGATAGCTGCACGACGAAGCGCAAATGGGTCTTTATCACCCTTAGGTAACTGGCCAATACCAAAAATACCCACAAGAGTATCTAGTTTGTCAGCAAGCGCGACCGATGCGCTAACGCCTGAACTAGGAAGTGCGTCACCAGCAAAACGCGGCATGTATTGTTCATACAATGCTTCTGCAACAGGCGCATCTTCACCGTCGTTTAGCGCATAGTATTTACCCATAACACCTTGAACGTCTGGGAACTCCATAACCATGTTCGACATCAAGTCGGTTTTAGCTAGAAGACCCGCTCGTGCAGCTTGTGTTTCATTCGCATCTATTTGCGACGCGATAAACGCCGATAGGGAAGATATACGCTCAGACTTTTCTTTTAGCGTACCAAGCTGTTTTTGGAACAACACGGTTTCTAAGCTTTCTAGACGGCTTTCTAATGTCGTCTTTTTATCGCTGTTAAAGAAGAACTCAGCGTCAGCAAGACGAGGGCGGATAACCTTTTCATTGCCAGAAATAACTTGAGACGCATCGCGACTTTCGATATTCGTTACGAATAAGAAAGTGTTTGAAAGTGCACTATCGCTATCTAGCAGCGGCACATATTTTTGGTCGTCTTTCATGGTATAGATAAGCGCTTCTTTCGGTACTGCCAAGAAAGCCTCATCAAACCCAGCTTGAAGTACAACCGGCCACTCTACAAGTGACGCGATTTCTTCTAGCAAGTCTTCATTATAGTCTGGCTTAAGCGACAAGCTTTGCGCTGCGTCTTCAAGCTGCTGACGCACTTTAGCTTTACGCGCCTCAAAATCTGCCAGCACATATTGTTGCTCTAGGGCAGAGGCGTAATTGTCAGCATGATCCAGTTCAAAGCGAACTTCGCCGTGGAATCGGTGACCCTGAACAACGCGGCCGCTTGTTAAGCCCAATACAGAAACGTTAACCACTTCGCTTCCGTAAAGCACGCAAAGGGTGTGAACAGGGCGTATAAACTGAGTGTTGTAATTACCCCAACGCATTGGCTTTGGAATAGGTAGCTTGCTTACCGCTTGGTTTATCAGCCCTTCTAGTAGCTCTGCAACTGATTGCCCTGGAACGTGGGCTTTATGAAGTAACCACTCTCCTTTGTCAGTTACAAGGCGCTCCGCGTCAGCAACGTCAATGCCGTTACCGCGAGCCCAACCTTGTGCTGCTTTAGTGGGGTTACCGTCGGCGTCAAACGCGGCTGATACTGCTGGGCCGCGTTTCTCTACTACTTTGTCAGCCTGACCTTCAGCAAGACCTGAAACATAAACGGCTAAGCGGCGGGGGGCTGCAAACCAGCTGACTGAATCAAAGCTTAAGTCAGCTTGCGTAAGCGCAGTTTCAAACTGCGTGGCGAAGGCTTCACCTAAAGACTTAAGCGCTTTTGGTGGGAGTTCTTCAGTACCTAATTCAACTAAACAATTTTCTGTACGCACGCTTATGCCTCCTTGTTACATAGTGGGAAGCCAAGTGCTTCACGTGCTTGGTAGTAGCTTTCTGCACACGCTTTGGCTAGCGTTCGAACGCGAAGAATATAGCGCTGGCGTTCAGTCACTGAGATAGCATGACGAGCATCAAGCAAGTTAAACGCGTGTGACGCCTTCATAACCTGCTCATAGGCAGGAAGTGGAAGGTTGTTTTCGATAAGCTTTTTGCTTTCTGCTTCACATTCGTCGAAGGTTCTAAATAAAGCTTCGACGTTGGCGTGTTCGAAGTTATACGTCGATTGTTCTACTTCGTTTTGATGGAATACATCGCCATAGGTCACTTTGCCCATAGGGCCGTCAGTCCAAACCAGGTCGTAGATACTATCTACACCTTGAACGTACATGGCGAGTCGCTCTAAGCCGTAGGTAATTTCGCCGGTAACAGGCTTACATTCAAGGCCGCCTACCTGCTGGAAGTACGTAAACTGAGTTACTTCCATGCCGTTTAGCCACACTTCCCAACCTAGACCCCATGCACCAAGCGTGGGTGATTCCCAGTTGTCTTCTACGAAGCGAATGTCATGAACCAGCGGATCGAAACCTAACTCTTTCAAAGAGCCCAAGTACAACTCCTGAATATTATCAGGTGAAGGCTTAAGCATTACTTGGAACTGATAGTAATGTTGTAAGCGGTTTGGGTTCTCACCGTAACGACCATCGGTCGGTCTACGGCACGGTTGAACATAGGCGCTACTCATTGGCTCTGGACCTAAAGAACGTAGGAACGTCATAGGGTGAAAAGTACCGGCACCCACTTCCATATCCAGAGGCTGAATAATAACGCAGCCCTGACGCGCCCAATAATCTTGAAGCGCAAGGATCAACCCTTGAAAGGTCTTAATATCGTATTTCTGCATACATCCGCTGCTTATTAGTTATCTGACTTAAAATAAAGGTGGGATAGTATACAATTTGTGAGGCATAGTATGTAGGTGTAAAGGGTGAAAAAACGTCACGAATAAAGCCAATATGCCACTTCACAACAAGGATTTAATCTTAAGTCATGCCCAATCAAACAAAAATAGAAAAAAATACGCCTTTGCATCGCTGTGGTTGGGTAAGCAGCGACCCTATTTATTTAGCGTATCATGATAACGAATGGGGGGTACCCGAGCTAGATAGTCGCGCGTTGTTTGCTAAATTATGCCTCGATGGACAGCAAGCCGGTTTATCTTGGCTGACTATTTTGAAAAAACAGCAGAATTTTGAACAGGCATTCTATCAGTTCGACCCTGAGAAAATTTCGAAGATGGGCCCCGCTGATGTCGACAGGCTGATGCAGGACAGCGGCATAATCAGAAACAAGCTCAAAATAGAGTCGATTATTAAAAATGCCAAGGGTTTCTTAGCTATCGAAGCGTCGCAGCCATTCAGTGATTTTATTTGGCAATTTACAGATGGACGTACGGTCATTAATGCGTGGGAAGACTTCAGGCAAGCACCCACATCAACTGATGCGTCTAAAGCAATGTCAAAAGCACTTAAAAAGCACGGATTTAATTTTGTAGGTGAAACGATTTGCTATGCTTTTATGCAAGCTGTGGGTATGGTCAATGACCACGAAGTAGGGTGTCATTGCTACGAACGTACCTGCGAGCTCGCGATAAAGTGACATAGGCAAAGGTAACCGGGTTAAAAAAATGGCCGACTACATACTGTACTCGGCCATTTTCGATATTGATTGCATTAGTTTTTATCTTTTAAATCAGAGTCGCGCTTACTCGTTATTTAGTGGCTACGAGTGTCTCACAATAAGCCTTCAGCGGTGGTAATTCGTCCAGCACCTTAGATTCGTATTCCGATTCAATCTGCTCGCGAGCGATATCTTGCTTTCTTCGCTCATTCTTAGGTAGCTGTTGCCTTGCTTCTAAAATCGCAAATCCGCTTACCTCTATGAATAATGCATGAATGTTGGGATATTGCGCTTTAAAATCAGGCGGAGTACTTATTGGAAGCGCGTTAAGCAGGTTCACGATGCGAATTACGCCTTCTGACAAATCACATTGCTGCTGCTCCATCGCCTTAGCTATTACTATAATACTGTCGGTTATAGTGGCTACGCGCGACTGCCTTGCGGCTTCTTGTCGCTCTTTTTGCTGTTTTAACATAAACAGCAGTTTGCCTGCGTAAAAGCCTAGCGCAAGAATAATTAGTAGCGCGATGCCTGAAAGTACTGCCCAAAGCATGACTCTTTCCCGTTTTTTATTAGTGCTTAAAGTCGTCGATATTAATAGCGTCTAAATCATTAAACGGATCCATATCGTCGTCTTCATCATCCTCTTCTACTATTCCTAATAGGTCACAAAGAATGCGGTGGCGTGCCATCTTCTCGTCGACATAAGCTTGTTGTTCACGGGTGAGCGGTTTATCGTCGTCAAGTTTGTCGAGTAAATCTGACAAGCGTTGATCTGCTTCAAGCGCGGCCAGTTCTTGGGCTGGTGTGGCGTACTTTTTCTTTTGAGCAGGGGTGGGCGTCACTGCTTTTACAAGCTGAATAGGCTTTTTACTGCCGTGGCGCGGATCTTTATTCTCAGCACTCTTTTTTCCCGTCACTTTTTTCTGTTCAACATTGTGGCGATTACCAGCGGGCTTACCTTTATGCTTTTTAGGGCGAGGCGAGTCTGATTTGCGGTTTTCGCTTGGTTTAAAGTCAGGATCTTTACGAACGCCGATTAGGCCGACTTTACGTGATTTCTTTGAACGTGCCATAATTTCCAAATAACAAAGAGAGTGAAAAAACAGCGCTATTATAGCGCGAATTAGTGTCTACGTATTGATCTTTGGGTATGCAGTGCAAAATCAATACGGGGAACATAAAGTATTACGGGAATTTGTTTCAGCGCTTTCTCAATAGAACGACATCGCTGGCAGGAAAAGTGACATCATAGCCATCTCGCTGTGCCAAATATTGAAAGGTTGCTTCGCTGAAAAAGCTAACGTGGGTGACGTCGTTTTTATAGTGCCAATTTGCAAACCTAGCTTTATCAAGTACGCGCTTGGTCATGATGGCAAGAACGCCGCCAGAAGCTACAAGTTTATTAAATAGCGCCCATTCAACATGAGGGGCGTGAAAGTGTTCTATAGCCTCTGTACATGTCACTACGTCATAGCTTTGCTCAAGTACCGATAAGTTGTGTGCATAGAAGGGATCGTACATATTCATCCTAACGCCTTCTTCTTCCAGCATACTTGCTAAAACAGGCGCAGGGCCACAGCCAAAGTCTAGTCCTCGGAGTTCACCAAATTTCATGTCTTTTATAAAAGGTGTAAGTGGCGTTAAAACCTTTCCTAAAAACTTTCGATACCCTTCGTCTTCGAAGCTATTCTCGTGAAGGTCATATTCCTGCTTTTCTACTTCTTTAGATGGTAAGAATTCAGGAGAAACATAAACGAGTTTGCATTGACTACATTGAAGGTAATCGCGCTTTTTATCTGAGTGATAGTGAGATGGCGCGTTAGCGCTTTTGCATAAAGGACAGTACATAGGAAAGTGAACAATAATAAGGGGCTTAAAAAAGAAAAAGGTGATGGTTCTCACCATCACCTTACATTGTATGAGTGTCAGATGACACCTCTCCCGTTATACACTTCTATGTGTATTTTGCTTCCCTAGCCGTGCTCCCCTTATTTTTATTGTTAGCAGAGCTGTATTGTTGTTTTTGGCCCTCGTGGCTCTTTATCCCGTCTTCCATGCTGCATTTTTATTATTATTCTTGTTATTTAGCTTGTAGCTTTTCAAAGGCACCTACAAACTACGCCGTTAGATTACACGAATAATTTCAAAATACAACTTTTTCGGTAACAAATTTTTAACAACAATGTGCAAAAACGGTAATGCTTAGTGTAAGCCCGCGATATAGTTAGATAAAATCTCAATATCTTCGTCGGTTAATTTCATCGCAATATCACGCATCATGCCATTCATGTCATTGTGACGTTGGCCTGCACGGAATGCTTTCAATTGAGCTGCAGTATAAGTTGCATGTTGACCGCTGATATCAGGGAAACCTGCTAAGCCCATGCCGTTGCCCTTAGGACCGTGACACGCGATACATGCAGTTACGCCTCGAGACTCGTCGCCACCTTGGTACAACGCACGGCCAGCTTCAACGTATTGCTCTGGTGTCTCACCCGCCTTCGGCTCTTGGCTTGAGAAATAAGCGGCTAAATCTTTCATGTCTTGCTCTGAAAGTGGGGCAGCCATGCCGTTCATCACAGCATTGTTACGACCTTCCTCGCCACCTGTTTGAGAGGCAAGTTTAAATTCGGTTAATTGCTTAACAATGTACTTCTCATGCTGGCCAGCAAGTTTTGGGTTCATGTCAATCATGCTGTTGCCATCAGGGCCATGACAGGCTGCACATACTGCAGATTTCGCTTTACCTGCCTCGGCGTCGCCTTCTGCCATAGCAGTTGCGCTTAAACCTAAAGACATACATACCAACAAACACAGTTTTTTCATAATAAATCTCTTAAATGGATCCAACGGCTCGCGTGATATACGTGATATCATGCGTATTTTACACATTTAACGCGTCAGAAAAACCTATTCCATGATAAAACTATGGTTTTTAGTTGGTTTATTCATTAAAAAACTGTAAACCGAAGGTTGAGACGCATGTGGAGGTAAGTCTAGATGTCGTATTACACCAAAGCAAAATTCTTTACGAGCGCACCTGATATTCGTCATTTAAAGAATGATACCGGAATTGAAGTAGCGTTCGCGGGCCGCTCTAATGCGGGTAAATCGAGTGCACTTAACACGTTAACTCGTCAGAAGAACTTGGCAAGAACCAGTAAAACACCGGGTCGCACCCAATTGATCAACGTCTTTGAATTAGAAGAAGACTTACGCTTGGTTGATTTGCCAGGATATGGCTTTGCAAAAGTGCCAGTAGCCATGAAAAAGAAGTGGCAGGCGTCACTTGGTGAATATCTTCAAAAGCGCAAGTCCCTTAAAGGATTAGTCGTTTTAATGGATATTCGTCACCCCTTCAAAGATTTAGACCAAGATCTTATCCATTGGGCAGTAGCGTCAAATATTCCTGTACTGGCATTACTTACTAAGGCCGACAAACTTAAAAGCGGTAAGCGAAAGGCACAGCTGTTAATGGCGCGTGAAGCTGCGATGGCATTTATGGGCGATGTTACCGTGCAAACCTTCTCGTCATTAAACAAGCACGGGTTACCCGAATTAGAGCGTATTTTGGATACGTGGTTTGGCATAGATAAACAAGACGAAATAGAAGAGTCTGATAGCGAAGTACAGTAGCGCAATTTACCCTTACCGTTTGTGCTGATCTGACGTGCCCGATGGATAGGTATGATGGGGTGTTAGAAAAAAGAACGCCCCGCATAGAGCGAGGCGTAAACTGAGAGAAAACACATAAAAACCGTAGATATAGAGTCGTGATAAATAGAGAAGTTCAGAAAAATTAAAATAAAATTCGCTTTATTTTTTAAGTTATTGATATTTTTGGATTATTTATTTTCTGCAGATATAAAAAAACCCCGACAAAACTGTCGGGGTTAAAGCAAAGGTTTGAAAACAGCTTTCTCACCTCTGTACCCTACATGTGTAATATTACAACAAAGCACAGAAAAGGCAAGGGTGTTATGTAATTAAATTACCAAATTTAATGAATATAACGCGCCTTTTAATGTAAAAACTGTAATCTAATTACCAAACTAGTGCGCTTCATCCCAGTTTTCGCCCACACCTGCCTCGACAACCAGCGGAACATTTAGCGTAGCTGCGCTTTCCATAAGAGCAGTGATAGTAGAGACATAGGTTTCCACTTTGTCTTCTTTTATCTCAAAAACCAATTCATCGTGCACCTGCATCATCATGGTCACATCATCAGATGCATTTTTCCTAATCCAGTCATCAACTTTGATCATCGCCATCTTAATAATGTCTGCCGCTGTGCCTTGCATAGGCGCGTTTATCGCTGCGCGCTCTGCGCCTTTTCTACGTGCACCATTACTGGCTTTAATATCAGGCAAATAAAGTCTGCGACCAAATACGGTTTCTACATAACCTTTTTCTTTCGCGCTCTCACGTGTTGAATCCATGTACTCAAGCACGCCTGGGTAGCGCTCGAAGTAAAGATCCATATATTTCTGTGCTTCATTACGTGGAATATTAAGTTGCTTCGACAACCCAAAGGCACTCATACCGTAAATTAAGCCAAAGTTAATCGCTTTTGCACTGCGACGCTGTTCAGTGGTTACTTCATCAAGTGGTACACCAAAAACTTCCGCAGCGGTTGCTTTATGAATATCTTTACCATGCGCAAAGGCATCTAACAGACCCTTATCACCCGAAAGGTGAGCCATTATTCGCAATTCAATTTGTGAGTAGTCGGCTGCGACGAACTTATTTCCTTCTCTTGGTACAAATGCCTGACGTACGCGGCGACCTTCCTCATTTCGGATAGGGATGTTCTGTAAGTTAGGATCGGTGGAAGAGAGTCGTCCCGTGGCGGTTACTGCTTGGTGATACGAAGTATGCACTCGACCCGTACGATGATTGATCATCTTAGGAAGTTTATCCGTGTAGGTATTCTTTAGCTTGGTTAGGCCACGGTATTCCATGATCTTCTTCGGCAACGGGTACTCAAGCGCAAGTTCTTGCAGTACGTCCTCAGAAGTAGACGGCGCCCCTTTAGGCGTTTTCTTTATGATCGGTAGCGACATTTTTTCGAACAAGACATGTTGAAGCTGCTTAGTAGAACCTAAGTTGAATGGCTCGCCAGCTTCCTCATGTACTTCACTTTCAAGCTCGGCAATCCGTGTGGCAAGATCCTGGCTTTGCTGACGCAGTCTTTGGCTATCTATCAATACACCTTCCTGTTCCATACGAGAAAGTACACAGGCTAGGGGAACCTCAACATCTATCAATAGATTTTTAAGCTCAGGAATTTCTTTCAACTTCGTCCAAATAGCGTTGTGTAAGCGAAGTGTGATATCAGCATCTTCTGCGGCATAAGGCCCTGCTTCTTCAAGGCTAATTTGATTAAACGTTAGCTGCTTTGCGCCTTTACCCGCAATCTCTTCAAAGTGAATAGTTTTATGACCAAGGTAGGCTAGGGCAAGCGAGTCCATATCATGGCGCTGCGCAGTACTGTTTAGTACATAGCTTTCAAGCATGGTGTCAAAGCCGATGCCGTTTAAGGTAATGTCATAGTTCGCTAACACATTTTTGTCGTATTTTATGTGTTGACCTACTTTGATCACGGTGTCCGATTCTAAAATAGGCTTTAATGCGTCTAATACAAATTCTCGTGATAGCTGGGCGGGTGCATCTGGATAATCGTGAGCAACAGGCACATAAGCAGCTTCACCTTCCTCTATACAAAATGAAACGCCAACTAACTCCGCATCCATGTAGTTAAGGCTGGTTGTCTCGGTATCAAAAGCGATGAGTTCGGCTTTTTCTAGCTTCGCTACCCAAGCGTTAAAACGCGCCTCATCAAGCACGGTCTCATACTTCGACTTATCTATTTCTACCGCTAAACTTTGTTCGGTATCTTCTACGCTGTCACTTTTGCTTTCGTCGGCGCTTGAATTGGCAGCTGAGGTATCTCCGCCGGCTACAAGCGCGCTTACTTCCGCGTGCCAGCGTTTGAACTCGTATTCGGCAAACAGATCGCGAAGTTGTTCGTTATCTGCCTGACACGGCATTAACGTCTCAACGTCGTAGTCAAGGTCAAGATCGATGCTGATAGTAGCTAGGGTATAAGATAGCCGAGCTTGCTCTTCGTATTCCTGCATTTTAGCCGCCATCGACTTACTGCCTCTAAACGATAGATCTGCAATTTTATCCAGGTTCTTATATATGTCGTCGATACCGCCAATACCGTTTAACAAGGCTTGAGCACTTTTATCACCTACACCAGGTACACCTGGAATGTTATCGACTTTATCGCCCTTAAGCGCAAGGAAGTCGATCACAAGCTCCGGTGGAATACCAAACTTCGTATTTACACCTTCGACATCCATCAGTTGGTTTGTCATGGTGTTGATTAAGGTGACATGTTCATTAACTAGTTGCGCCATGTCTTTATCGCCGGTGCTGATAAGGGTATCAATACCTTTTTCTGTGGCGTGTTTGGCTAACGTGCCAATCACGTCATCAGCTTCTACACCCGACTCAACAATAACAGGTAAACCCATTGCCTTAATGATGGCGTGCAACGGTTCGATTTGGCTTCTTAGCTCATCCGGCATCGGAGGACGGTTCGCTTTGTACTCTTTATAGATGTCATCGCGAAAGGTCTTGCCTTTAGCATCAAAAATCACCGCCATATGCGTCGGGTTGTATTGTTTGATCAAGCTTTTAAGCATGTTCACAACACCATAAATAGCACCGGTGTCTTGACCTTTTGAGTTGGTTAATGGTGGTAAACCGTGAAAGGCACGAAAAAGATATGACGATCCATCGACAAGAATAAATGGAGGCTTTTTAGAATCAGGCATAGATGGCGATTTTCCAATAGAGAATATGAGCGCAAGGATGCCACAGGCTAGGGCAGATCGCCATATCATGAAGGAACATTAAGGTCGATAGCGGATCGCATTTCGCCTGTGGATAACTTTGTGATCTAAAATTTTGGGCACAGTGATCCGGATGATCTTTGTCAAGTTAAAGATCACCTTTCAAATCAAGAAAAATAAGGGAATGAGACTTAGGTGTGAAAACAGCGTACCTGCTACTTACCATTCCATTTTATGTGGATAACTTGGTGTACGTTTATTTTTGGTTTAACCAAGTTGGTCAAGTAATGTAGCATAACCATTAACAATGTATACACGTATTATTAAGAACTTTTTTTGAACAGTTGTGTGTTTAATAGCCAAATTTTGAATAAGTAGATGGCATAGCGTCTAGGAGGACAATATGAAACAAGTAGCCGTTATTTTAAGTGGTAGTGGTGTGTTTGACGGGGCTGAGTTACACGAAGCGGTATTGACACTTTTAGCCATTGAGCAAGAAGGTGCGTCTTACCAGTGTTTTGCTCCAGATGTAAACCAACTGCATGTAGTCAATCACTTAACCGGTGAGGTATCAGAAGGTGAAACCCGAAATGTGTTAGTAGAATCGGCCCGTATTGCCCGAGGTGATATAAAACCCGTGACTGAGTGCGACGTAACTGCTTTTGACACACTTATTTTACCTGGTGGTTTTGGCGCTGCGAAGAACCTGTGCACGTTTGCTGTAGACGGTGAAAATTGTACCTTTAACGAAGAGGTGCTGACAGTGTGCAAAGCCTTTGCTCAAGCTAAAAAGCCCGCAGCGTACGCGTGTATTGCACCTGCGCTAGCAGCAAAAGTGTATGGCAACAAAACTAAACTGACCATTGGCAATGACGAAGCCACGGCTGGTGGGCTGAATGCCTTAGGAGCAACGCATGTAGAGTGCCCAGTTGATGAGGTGGTTGTTGATAATGACGCGAAGCTTGTTACTACACCTGCGTATATGCTGGCGCAAAGCATTAGTGAAGCCAATGCGAGTATTGCTAAGATGGTCAAAACCGTGCTTGCTATGAAATAGAAAACTAAAAAAATAAAAGTGGTTGGTTTTTTCCTAGTGAAAAGATCAGGTGCCTTTATGTGTAATTAGCCTAATGTAGTGGGGAGACAAAGGTTTCCCCTTGTTCATTATAGTCCTATAATCAAAACCCTATGCGTAACGTATAGGATTTCATCTACCTTGTTTCACGTAGATAGATTCGCTTTTTGAAACCATATCAAAAAGCACATTGTAACTAGGGCTCAGTAGTCCTTATGCGCACTATAAAAATAAAGGCATAACAAACAATGCACTACCGTGCCATCATACGAATACTTGGGTTATTAATTGCGCTTTTTAGCGTAACCATGATCCCACCCGCTATCGTGTCGTTGATTTATCAAGATGGCAGTGGCCTGCCTTTTATCCTCGCATTTATATTTTGTGTCATCGGCGGTATGGCATTGTGGTATCCCAACCGTCAGCAGAAAAATGACTTAAGAGCACGAGAAGGGTTTCTGATTGTTGCGCTGTTTTGGTCAGTACTAGCAAGCGTGGGGGCAATTCCACTTATCTTGCTAGAGCAACCAAGCATGACGGTAACCGATGCTTTCTTTGAGTCATTTTCTGGCCTGACTACCACTGGAGCTACGGTTATTGAGGGGATAGATTTTCTTCCTCACTCAGTACAGTTTTACCGTCAACAACTTCAGTGGTTAGGTGGCATGGGTATCATCGTACTCGCAGTTGCCATTTTACCTATCCTTGGAGTAGGGGGAATGCAGCTTTATCGGGCAGAAACTCCTGGCCCAGTTAAAGATAATAAAATGACTCCGCGTATTGCCGATACGGCAAAGCATTTGTGGTACATCTACCTATCCATAACCATTGCATGTGCCGGTGCATACTGGCTTGCGGGAATGAATGTTTTTGATGCGATTTGCCATTCTTTCTCAACGGTTGCTATTGGTGGCTTTTCGAACCACGACGCCAGCTTAGGCTATTTTAATAGTCCTATGGTAAACGTGGTGTGTACCGTGTTTTTGCTTATTGCTGCGTTAAACTTCTCATTACACTATGCGGCGGTGAGCTCTCGTTCGGTTAAAGGCTATTTTAACGATCCAGAGTTTAAGGCGTTTTTTATCATTCAAGCCTCACTCATCGGGATTTGTTTCCTAGTACTTACGCTATCAGGCTACTATAGCTCGGCAGAGCAGGCTTTAGACCAAGCTATGATCCAAGCGGTATCTATTAGTACCACTGCCGGGTTTGCAACCACTGATTTTTCAGTCTGGCCGGCATTCCTCCCTATTATGCTTATTTTTTCAAGCTTTATCGGCGGGTGCGCAAGTTCCACGGGTGGGGGCTTAAAAGTAGTACGCGTCTGCTTACTGTTTCTACAAGGCAAGCGTGAGGTTGATAGGCTAATTCACCCGAAAGCGGTATACAGCGTTAAGTTTGGCGACCGTGCCATGCCTGACAGAGTAGTAGAGGCCGTATGGGGGTTCTTTTCAGCTTATGCAGTGGTGTTTGTTATCATTATGATAGGCTTGATTGCCACGGGTTTAGATAACCTAAGCGCCTTTACCGCTACTGCGGCCATGCTGAATAACTTAGGTCCGGGATTGGGGAGCGTAGCGGCCAACTATGCTGATGTTACTGACGCAGGCAAATGGATACTGGTGATTGCCATGGTATTTGGGCGACTAGAGGTCTTCTCATTGCTGGTCTTGTTCTCACCAACGTTCTGGCGCAGTTAACAAATAAACCGGTAGTTTTGATACGAGCTAAAAAAAAGGGCGATAAATATCGCCCTCAGATTGATGATAAACCCCTCTTTTTTCGGAGGGGTTTATTTTTTCTAGCAGCCGAAGGCTGCGATCGCGATAT